>JANWJK010000044.1 GCA_025452005.1 Acetobacteraceae bacterium
ATGGCTACGATGCCATCGTCGCAGCCTGCAGAGAAGCATGGCACTTCCTCATCAACGACCCAGACAGGATCCGATCAATCGGGCATCGGCACTGGGCATGTGTCAATGTTTAGGCGGATTGGTATTACCTCCAGGCGCGGGTTGCCGAAGTTGAGCAGCAAGCAAACCTGGAGGCCGCTTGCCTTCAGATAATTGATGCACTGTGCGCGATGGATGTCGTCCAGCGCCTTGATCGCCTTCAATTCCACCAGCACACAATCATCGACCAGAAGATCGGCGACGTATTCACCGACGACCACGTCGTCGTATCTGACGACGACCGCTTTTTGCTGGTCCACCCGAAGCCCTGCCTTGCGCAGCTCGTGCACCAAGGCGTTTTCATAGACCTTCTCCAGAAATCCAGCACCAAGAGTATTCGAAACGCTCATCGTGCACCCGATGACCTGCTCGGTCACCCCGGCGAATTTCATATCCGTGTGCATCCGTGTTCATCCGTGGTTTCCACTTACTTCTGAACCAGAAAACCGTTAACAAACCCACACGGTCCGCCGGCACAATTTGCCGACGCCTGCGGCGCCACTCTGCGGTAAGCTTGCCGCCGTACAGGATACCGGAGCAGTCATGGCGACCAACACCTCCGAAGCCGACGGGATCACCCTGTTCGGCAGCTTCACCTCGAGTTCGACCTACAAGCCGATGCTGTACCTGGCACTGGCGCGGCTGACGTTCAGCTTCCGCACGGTGAACCTGAAATACGGCGCGCAGAAAGAGGCCGACTACCTGGGGGTGAACCGTTACGGCCAGGTGCCGGCGCTGCGCCATCGCGGGCTGACCATCGTGCAGTCGAACGTCATCCTCGACTACATGGCGCGCACCACCGGACACTTTGCCGGCCGCACGGAACAGGAGCAGTGGACCGCGCGCGAATGGCTGTCGTGGGAGGCGGACAACATCACCAACGTCGCCAAGGTGCGGCACTACAGCCGGTTCAGGCAGGTCGATCCGGCGGTGATGGACTACTTCCGCCCGCTGGCCGAGGCCGCAATTGGCTTCGTCGATGCCGCGCTGGCGGGCCGCGAATGGCTGGTGGGCGATGGGCCGACTATCGCCGATATCGGCTGCTGGGGGCGCATGGTCTTCATGGCGGAAGGCGGGCTGGACATCGCGCGCTGGCCGCACGTCCAGGCGTGGTCACGCCGGCTGGCGGCGATGGACGGGTACGCCCTGCCGTACGATCTGATCCCAAAGAAGGACCGCGAGGTCGTCCCGGCGTGAGGCGCCAACCCGCCGCATCGGCACCGGACGCCGCCGGCCTGCACGAGGCGGCGCTGAACTACCTCGCGCGCTATGCCGCCACCGAGGCCGGCCTACGCCGTGTGCTGGAACGTCGCGTGGACCGCTGGGCACGACGCGCAGCGACGACGCAGGACGCCGAAGCGACAGAAATGCAGGCGGCAGCGGCGCGGGCGGCCGTGCCCGAAATCGTCGCGCGGCTGGTCGCGGCCGGCGCGGTGAACGACGCGGCCTATGCGGAGAGCCGTGCCCGGACCCTGGCGCGTGCCGGACGCTCGCGGCGTGCGGCCGCGGCGCACCTGGCCGCCAAGGGGGTCGATCCGGCGACCGCCCGGGCGGCATTGCCAAACGACGACCAAAGCGAACTGGCCGCGGCCCTGGTCCTGGCGCGGAAGCGCCGGATCGGTCCGTTCCGGCTTGGGGCGGCGCCCGATGCGGCCGGCCGGCGGCGCGAACTCGGCGTGCTGGCACGCGCCGGCTTTCCGCAGTCGGTGGCGCGGCACGCGCTCGACTGCGACCGCGATCAGGCCGAGACGCTGGCGAACGCGTTACGTTGCTGATACGGGGTTAACAGCAAATGCAACAGCGGCGGCCGTGGCGAGATGGTGCTCGCCCCTTCAATAGGTCGGCGCGTATAACGGTGCCGGTGGCGGGGGTGCGTAATAAGCGGGCGGTGGGTGCGGCGTCGTCACCGCTCCGGTAACCGCCCCCAGCGCTCCGCCGGCCAATGCACCTATGCCGGCGCCATGCCAGCCACCAAACGCCCCGCCGAGCGCGGCGCCGGCGCCGGCGCCAATGGCGGCCCCGCCGACCGTGCGCTGGACCGGATCGTAAGGGTTAGTGCAGGCGGAGAGGGCCGTAAGCGCGGCGAATGCAGCCACGGCCGGCCAGGTAATGCGAGACATCATCTTGCTGCCTTATCAACCCGTGAGATCGCCGTAGCATGTCCCGTGCCACTACCTGTAGCCGCGAGCGCGCCGCGCGCGTTCTCTGCCACAGCTTTAGCTGCGGCAACGACGTCCCGCCATCGCCGCCCCGGCAGCTACCCCGTTTGTGTGCGGCCCGCGCCTCGTCAGTTGTGATAGGCTGCACCAGATATGCCGATGTCGGTCGGGGGCGGGCTATGTTTATCGCCGTCAGAAAGTATCGAGTGCGGCGCGGCTCGACAGCGGAGTGCGCCCAGCGTGTGCGGGACAGCTTTGCGCCACTGATGCGAGAGCTGGCGGGTTTTCGGGGGTATTACCTGCTCGATGGCGGGCCTGACGAGCTCATTGCCATCAGCATGTTCGACAGCGCCGACGAAGCCCTGGCGTCGAACGAGAAGGCCGCCGACTGGGTGCGGAACAACGTGATGGAGTTCGTGCGCGGGATACCGGAGGTCATGGTGGGCGACGTGCTGGTCGCCGAGGTCAAGTAGCCTCCCGGCGAGAAGTCCGCGGCACGCCTCGGCGTCAAAGTTGTATTCTTGGCGCCGCGTGGATACTGCCGCAGGGTAGGTCCGGTCCTCGATCAGTGCTCGCAGTGCTCAGCAGTTGGTGGCGGTGAATTCGGCCTCGGTCGATGACCGCGTCGTCAGCGGTGGGTGCCGCGCAAGGATCGCCCTGCCATAAAGGCGCTGCTTTGTGCTGTCGTGCGCCGTGCGATCGACATGGGGGCGGGAGGGACACGAAAATGATGAGGCTGATCGCAGCGGGTTTGTTGGCGCTTACCGCCGCGACCGGCGTCGCGACCGCCCAAAAGCCGCCTTTCAAGCTTCCGGCGGGCAGGCTCTACGTGTTCCACTCCGGTCCCAGGAGCGGATGTCCAGGGCTTGATTGGTATATCGTGGCGGAGCCAGGCGATGCCCTCATCGGGTTCATCGCCTGGAACAATATGCAGTCCCTGGCGCGTGCCACGGGAACCCTCGACCGACGGGCAGGCACATTTGAAATGACCGCGCACGAAGTAGGGGGACAGGACCGAACTGTCACTGTCACGGGAACAGTCAGTCCGACCTCCGGGTGGCTCACTGCCGATGTCCAGGGGCAAGACGTGAGTTGCCGAGGCATAAAGGTGCCGTGGTTTACTCCCCCGTCGTCCTGACCGTCCCACGACCATCGTCACCACGCACTGCCGCTACTCGCGACCGCTGCGGAAGCGGAAGGCGGTCGCCCAGGATGGCCCATCCTGCCATCCAGATGTTCGCAGCGCACTGGTGCTGGCGCGGCCGCGACCGCGACCGCACGTGGAACGTCCAGCACGGTGCCCGTCAAATGCGCGTTGCACTTCAGAAGTCCGACCACTAACGTAGCTTCCCCACCGCCGACATCCACGATGTGACGAAATCGGCCGCAGTCGATCGCGGCGGCATGGATCGCCGCGCGGCCGTTTTCGTTTCCCGTGATGAAAGTGTCGAAAAGATTGCCGTCTTCCGCCTCGGCGTCCTTGTGCTCGAAGAAACCCCTGCAATTCGCGAGGACCCCGCGCCAGGATATCGACGATCCCGACTTGCGCGGCGACCTGGATCATGCGCGCGCGACGACCTGCCGTGATCATCGCGCGCATCGTGAGCGCAGCGGCGGATTGTGTTCCGCTCATGCCGGCCGCACACCAAAGAACAGCGGGGGGCCCTTCGGCACATCGGTCAATGTCCGCCGGTAGCAGGTCTGTTGCGAATACTGACCCATCGGTATGTGGGGGACGTCCCGCCAAAGCTGCAGCTGCAGTTCGCGACAGATGCGCTTTTCGGCGTCCAGATCGCCGGCATCGAGCCACGCCTGCCGCAACTCCTCGAGGCGCGGTGAGGTGGGCCAGCCGTCCCAGCCATCGCCTCCGTTGCCGCGCAGGCCCGGATTGCCAGCCGGCGTGAAATTGGAGATGCTGTCGAAGAAGGTGAAGAAGACGTTCCAGCCTCCCTGCTGGACCGGCTGTTTGCTGCCGCGTCGCCGGACCATGGTGCCGAAATCCATCGATTGGATATCCACGTCCATGCCGCTCTTGCGCAGCGCGTCCACGCCGACAAGTGCCAGCGCATGGATCACTGAAATGTCCGCCGTATCGAGAGCGACGATCTGTTCGCCATGGTAGCCGGCCGCCGCCAGTTCACGCTGAACCTTCGCGTAGTCCCGCGGCCCATCCAGCACCGCGATCCCCGCATCGTTCGCGAGCGGCGCTTCTGGACCGAACAGACCGATGCGGTCGCGCCAGCCGGCCGGGTCGGTTCCGGCGACTGCCTGCATCGCCGCCGCCTGATCGACGGCGCCGAGCAAGGCGCGACGAACGGCCGGATTGTCGAATGGCGGATGCAGGTGATTGAACCGCATGATGCCGATCGCCGTCTGCATGGTGCCAGCGTCAGATTCCGATCGCGCGCGAGCAGCGGCACCAGGTCGGGCGACGGCAACTCCCACCAGTCCACTTCGTCCTTCTGTATCGCCGCCGCCGCCGTGGCCGGGTCCGGGATCGTGATCCATTCGACGCGATCGAAATGGGCGATCTTCGGCCCGGCCAGAAAACTGGGCCGTTGCCCCGCGGCGGGCACGTACAAACTGAACCGCTCGTACACGCTGCGAAACCCGGCCACATGTTCAGAGGCCAGAAAGCGGTATGGGCCGCTGCCAACCATCTCGGTGATCGGCTTATAGGGATCAGTGCTCGCCAGTCGCTCCGGCATGATGAAGGCGACATTCGTGGTGCCGCCGGCCAGCGCCTGGGCAAGGTGCGGGAATGGCTTCTTCAGCCAGAATACGATGCGTTGGTCGTCCGGTGCCGACAGTTCCTCGGTTGCCGCCATCAGTGACTGGCCCAATCCATCGCGCGCACCGAAACGGCGGATGCTGGCGACGACATCACGGCCGCGCACCTTCTCGCCGTCGTGGAAGCGCAACTGCTCGCGCAGCGTCAACGTCCAGCGTTTGCCATCCTCCTCGATGGTGTGGCCCGCGACCATTTGCGGTAGCGGGTTGAGCGTCTCATCGAGGCCATAAAGTGTGTCGAATACCAGGAAGCCATGGTTGCGCGTGGTGCGCCCCGTAGCCGAGACTGGGTCAAGAATGACCAGGCCGGAGACCGGCACGAAGCGCAAGGTCATGGGGCTGTTCGCCGTCACGAGGCGTGGCGCCGCCAGCAGAGCGAAACTGGCGCCCGCCTTCAGCATGCTGCGGCGCTGCATCGCGTTCCTCCCTTTTTGGGCCGAGCATCCGATCATCCGTCAGCCGCATCTGCATCGTGAAATGGCCTCCGCCTTGCCGTCCTCAAAGAATTCTGAAAAGTTCCAAATCGGCCCGTCTGCGGTAGGATAGGTGCCCATGGCCAGATTCTACACGTTTGGCCCGTTCCGATTGGACGCCGCGTCCGACACGCTGGTCGGCCCACACGGAACCGTTGCGCTCGGTCAGCGCGCCTGTGTCCTGTTGCGGACCCTGGTCACTCAGCCGGGCGTGCTCATCAGCAAGTCGACGTTGATGGACGCGGCCTGGCCTGGCCTGGCCGTCGAGGAAGGCAACCTCACGGTGCAGATTTCGGCTCTGCGAAGAACTCTCGCAGACGCGCCGAGGGGTGGCCAATGGATAGGGACCGTGGCCAGGCGCGGCTACAGGTTCATCGGCGAAGTCCAGGAGTCTGACCGCCTGCTTGGCGGCCCAGGTCCGGCCAGTGCAGACCGCCCATCGATTGCAATACTGCCGTTCGAAAATGCCGGAGGCGACCCCGAGAAGAGCTATGTCAGCGACGGCGTTACCGCGGACATCATCATCGCTTTGTCACGGTTCTCCGGACTCCTCGTCATCGCCGCAAACTCTTCGTTCCGCTACCGGGGCGACCAGGTGGACGTCAGAACGGTCGCTCAGGAACTCGGCGTGGAATACGTGGTCCAGGGCAGCATTCGGCACAGCGGAGATCGCATACGCATCTCCGTCCAATTGATCGAGGCGGCCACCGGAACCCAAAGCTGGGCCGATCGCTATGAATGCCCGGCCAGCGATGTATTCGCGGTGCAGGATGACGTGACCGGCTGCATCGTCGGCGTTCTGGTCGCCCAGCTCACCAAGGCGGAGCGGGACCGGACGCTGCGTAAGCCGCCGGAAAGCTGGCGGGCCTACGACGTATATCTCCGCGCAACCGACCGATCGCGCCAATGGGACAGAGAGGCATTCCTGGCGGGCGAGCGCTGGCTCGAACAGGCGGTTGCCCTCGACCCGAGCTTCGCGCCCGCCTATGCGTTGATGGCAGAGTGTCAATTGAGCGCATGGATTGAACCGAAGGACCACCGCTATCGGGACCCGGCGACCCTCGATGCGGCATGGCGGCTCGCTCAGGCAGCGATGGAGCGCGATCCATTGCTGCCTGCGGCGCACGCGGCGTTCGGAACTATCCTCCATTGGCGCGGCGAAACGGATGAGGCTATTAAATCCTACGAGCGTGCCCTGGAACTCAATCCCAATTCCGCGCAGTTCTTCTATGGTCATGTCCTGGCGATTGCCGGACGCCCGCTCGACGGACTGGGCGTTCTGCAACGGTCGATGCGGCTGGATCCCTTCTTCAATCCGATGCTGCTCGGCCAGCTTGGCCACTGCTACATCATGCTCGGGAACGAAAGAGCCGCCCTTGCCCCATTGCGGGAATGCGCGGCGCGGGCGCCGCGCTGGCGCCCGACCTTTGTCTGGCTTGCTGCCGCCTGTATGCGCCTCGGCCTCGTGGATGAGGCACACGCCGCGGCCACCCGCGTGCTCGAAATCGAGCCGGATTTCAGCATCGATGCGTGGCGACGTCTGCATCCCTATCGGGATCTGAAGGGTCCTGAGCGAATGTATGAAGCCCTCAGGGCAGTTGGACTGCCGGATCGGTCATCGACAAGCATTGCGGTGTAACTGGCCGTTCAGCATCCCGCTTACGCCGGGACGTAGCTGCGACCAGGCTAGCCGTCGTCGCCACGACGAACCGCGTCGAGCAACGCCTGACGCCGTCTCTCGTCCCGCCGATTGTTCGCCTTTTCGGCTGCTGTTCTGCCGTGTCGCGCACGGTTCTGCTTCGCCTCGGCAGCCGCCTCCTGCCGCTCCCGACGCTTCTTCATCCGACGGAGGTTGACGATCTCGCCCATGACGCCATCCTGCTCATCCAGGACAGCATCGACAACCGGGAGGAAGACCCATGGGCAGCACGATCAACCTCAAGGCCGCCGACGGCTTTACGCTTTCTGCCTATACGGCCGGACCGGCGGGCGGCACCAAAGGCATCGTGGTCATCCAGGAGATTTTCGGCGTCAACCACCACATGCGCGACATGTGCGACCGCTTCGCTGCCGAAGGCTACGCGGTGTGCGCGCCGGCGATCTTCGACCGCGCTGAGCGTGGCGTGGAGCTCGGCTACGCCCAGGAGGACATCGACAAGGGGCGTGCCTACCGCATGAAGCTCGATGATGCGAAGGTCATGCAGGACGTCGAGGCCGCCGCGGCGCACCTCGCCGGCAAGAAACTCGGCATCGTCGGCTACTGCTTCGGCGGTACGGTCGCGTGGTGGGGCGCCACGCGTAGCAACCGGTTCGCGGCTTCGTCATGCTGGTACGGCGGTGGCATCGCCGGCACCAAGGATGAGCGGCCGAACTGCCCGGTGCAGATGCATTTCGGCGAGAAGGACGCATCGATCCCGATGACCGACGTCGAGGCGATCCGCGCCGCTCAGCCGAAGGCGGAAAGCTACGTCTACATGGGGGCGCAGCACGGCTTCGGCTGCGACGAGCGCGGCAGCTACAGCAAGCCCGACTACGAACTGGCTCAGAAGCGGACGCTGGAGTTCTTCGCCAAGCACCTCGGCTGAATCCTGCGTGGTCGAGGCGGGCACGGCACGCCCCAGCGTGAGGCTGGGGCGGCGGCCCGCCATGGGCAAAACTCACCACGGCCAAGCCGTGATGTGTTAGCGTGCGTCTTGGCGGATGATCCGTCCTTCCGTCATGGAGGAAGGTGCGGCCATGTTTGGTCTGCCTGTCGCGAAGCCGAGATCGGCCCGGCCGCAACGCGCGGCGGTCGTTGCGCGACAGACCGACCAGGCGGCCGCGCGCCGGCGCAGCGATGGCAATCCGGTGATGCCGCGGTATCTGGTGGATCGCGCAGGCGCCGCGACTTCGTCGGAACAGTTGTCGGACGAACAACTGCTCGATCTGGCGAACCGGAATGCCATCAATGTTTCAGGCACGGCGCCGGGCTCCGCGGAGCTCGAGTCCGCTCGCAGGAGGGGGCTGATCGACGTCCAGTCACCGAAGGAATTCGAGCGACAGCTCAAGATCCAGATTGCCGCCCGGGACCGATACTATTCGCCGACGTGGTCGGACGACGACTGGGCCCGATATCAGGAGGAGCCTACTCGCGAGGTCTGGGACGACATCACCCAGGCCAAATGGGACGAGTATGTGAACCGGGAATACGTGAGCTACGTCCAGGCCAAGGATGCCGACTGGGACCGGGCGGGGCGACACATGGCGGCGCTCGGCAAACTTGGTCAGGGGATCGGCGCAGTGACCGCGGTGTTCGCCGGGGCATTCCTGATTCCCATCGCAGCCGGTCCGACTTCGCTCATCGGAGGGGGAGCGAGCTTCACCGGCGCCGAGATCGGCACTCAGGCCCCGGCACTTGCGAACCTGGCGGCGGCCGGCGGCGGAGTCGCTGCGGCACCGGGATTGACCGAAAAAATCGAGGAGGCGCTGCCGTTGCTTGAGGACGCAGCGGCCGAGATCGAAGAAGGCTTCAGTGCGACGGCAGAGGGCCTGACCGAGAACCTGCCGCGCGTGGCGAACTTTCTGACGGAAACCACCAGGCCTTATACAGGTCAGGCCATGAACGTCTCGCGCCAGATGTTTCAGCAGGCATTCAGCCAAGTGGAGGAATTCGTCCTGCAATTCGAGGCGGAGGGCAGCGATCTGAACCGCCTTCGTGCGATGATCGTCCGGATGCGCGAGCTCGGCGAGCGCGTGCCGGTGATCAGCCTCAATTCATATGAACAGCAGATAGTGAATATCGCTTTGGAAATTATGCGCAACGCCGGCCGGTTCAATGTCAGGGGGCCGGCGGAGATCGGTCTGCACGATATTCTCCCATATCTGGACGTGGTCCTACATTATCTGGAGATCTGATCGGGGAATGCGGGCGGCGCCGGGGTACGCTCGCCCGCACCCGGTCGATCAGGCGCGCGGATGCAGCACGTGATCGACGACCTGGATCACGCCATTCGACTGGCGGACGTCGGAGATCGTGATGTCGGCGATGTCGCCCTTCTCGTCCTTCACCGTGATGTTCGTCGAGCCGTTCATCATCAGCCACAGCTTGCCGCCGCTGACCGTGTTCAGTGTGGCGGTGCCGTTGCCCTCGAGGATCAGCGAACGCAGCTTGTTCGAGTCATAGGTCCCGGGGACCACGTGGTAGGTCAGGACCCTGGTGAGCATTGCCTTGTTTTCGGGCTTCAACAGGTTCTCCACGGTGCCGGCCGGCAGCATGGCGAACGCGGCGTTGGTGGGCGCGAAGACGGTGAACGGCCCGGGTCCGTTCAGCGTATCGACCAATCCGGCCGCCTTGACCGCGGCGACCAGGGTGGTGTGGTCGGTGGAGTTCACAGCGTTGGCAACGATGGTCTTCGACGGGAACATGGCCTGGCCGCCGACACGGACGGTCGGTTCGGACATGTTCTGCGCATAGACGGGGACGGCAGACGTCATCAGGATCATGGTGAGCAGGGTCGTGCGCTTCATGCGGGGATCTCCTCTCGTTGAAGCGGCCGATCGCGGCCGCTGTCCCCTATCGTCGCGAGCGGTCCGGCTGGATGCAGGCGGGACAAGAATTTTTCGCGGCTTGTTAAGCCGTATCCGCGATGCTGTGCCGTATGCGGCGATTGGTGTGCCTGGACGGGCTGCGCGGCGTGCTGGCGAGCTACGTCATGGTCAGCCACAGCTTCCCGTTCGTGCCGATGCCGGCCTGGCTGCACTGGCTGTTCCAACACGGCGGCGCCGCGGTGGACATGTTCTTTATCCTCAGCGGCCTGGTGATCGTCCAGTCGCTTGCCGGCTTCGCGTATCGCCCGTGGCCGTTCCTGATCGCGCGCGTCGCGCGGATCTATCCGGTGTTCCTGGCGGTCTTCATATTCGCCGTCGCGATACAGCCGCTGGCCACCGGCTTCGAGCGGATGGCGTGGATCGGACCCGACAGTCCGGCGCGCTACATCTGGTCCGGCGGTTGGCCGAGCGCTTGGGGTGTGTTCATCGCGACGCACCTGACGATGACTCACGGGCTATTCCCGAACGGCGCGCTGCCTGACGTCTGGGTGGGGTTCCTCGGTGCGGCGTGGAGCCTGTCGACCGAGTGGCAATTCTACCTGCTGGCGCTGCTGATCGGCGAGCGCCTGGGGCTGCGACGGATGGCCTGGCTGTTCCTGGCGATGTCGGCCGTTGCCGCCGCGTGGCAGATGGCGGTCCCCGAGGCCTGGCAGTTCAGCCGCGCGTTCCTGCCGAACAAGGCACAGTATTTCGCAGTGGGGGTGGTCAGCGCGATCCTGGTACGGGACGGGGCGAAGCATTGGGGGGATTACCTCTCGGTCATCGCGGCAACGCTGGTGCTGTGCCTCATCCAGGGCGGCCCCGACAAGCTGCTACCACCACTGGTGTGGACCGCATGTCTGGCGGCGCAACTCTGTTCGTCATCCCCGCGCAGGCAGGGGCCCGGTGGCTGGATTCCCGCGTTCGCGGGGGTCGCGGCGGCCGTGCTGCAATCCAGACCACTGGTCTGGCTGGGCGCGGTTTCGTACTGCATCTACCTGGTCAACGAGCCGGTGCAGAAGTTGCTGGGCGTGACCCTGGCCACCCTGGCGCAGGGGGACGCGGCGCTGTTCACGGCGCTATGGATCCCGCTTGCGGTGGGGCTGCCGGTCCTGGCGGCATGGTGGCTCCATGAGCGCGTCGAGGTGCCCGCACTGCGGCGGGGGCGTGATCTTGCACAGCGAAGTCAACTGGTCGGACGGGTTGAGCGGCCGGCGAAACCAGTCAGCCGGTGCAACGCCGAACGAACGTCCAGTAGCGTGGTGTCCGGCCTTCCCGCAGCGCCTTCGCCTCGTAGCGCGTCGCCGGCCAGTCCGGCGGCCGTCCGGTAACGGGCGGCCGCGCGTCGAACAGCGTCTGCGCCGCCATCACCTCGGCGACCCAGGCCTGGTACGTCGGATCGTCGCTCGCCGCGCGCCACTCGGCGCCCGGCTTCAGTACGCGCGCGAGCAGCGGCAGCAACGCCGGGTGGACGAAGCGCCGCTTGGCGTGGCGCGCCTTGGGCCAGGGATCGGGGAACAGCAAGAATAGCCGGTCGAGGCTCCGGTCCGGCAGCAGCCGCAGCAGTGTCCGGGCATCGTCGGTCCACAGGCGCAAATTGCCCGGCAGCGGTGCGGCCGCCTCGCCGCCCTCCGGCACCAGATGCGACAGCAGCGAGCAGATGCCGTTGTCGAACACCTCGGAGGCGATCAGCCCGGCCTCCGGGTGCGCGGCGATCTGCGCCAGCGCGTGTTCGCCGCTGCCGAACCCAACCTCCAGCCAAAGCTGTGCCGGGCGGGGCGTGAACGCCGCGAGCGGATCGCCCGCCTGCTCCCGGGTCAACGCAAGGCGGGGCAGCGTGACCTCCAGCAGGCGAAGCTGGCGTGGCCGCAGGCGATGGCCGCGGCCCCGGCCGTACAGCCGGTCCGGCGGTGGCTTCAGCGCCCGAAGGCTGCCCGCAGCGCCGGCGCCAGGTCGGTCTTCTCCCACGTGAAGGTGCCCTTCTCGCCGTCCGGCTCGCGGCCGAAATGGCCATACGCCGAGGTGGGCACGTAGATCGGCCGGTTCAAATGGAGATGCTCGCGGATGCCGCGCGGGGTGAGGTTCATCAGTTCCTGCAGCGTGCGCTGGATCCGCGTCTCGTCCACGTCCTTGCCGGTGTTCTGTAGATCGACGTACACTGACAGCGGTCGCGCGATGCCGATCGCGTAGCTGATCTGGATGGTGCAGCGATCCGCCAACCCGGCCGCCACGACGTTCTTTGCCAGGTAGCGGCAGGCGTAGGCGGCAGAACGGTCCACCTTGGTGGGATCCTTGCCGCTGAACGCGCCGCCGCCGTGCGGCGCCGCACCACCATAGGTATCGACGATGATCTTGCGCCCCGTCAGACCGCAGTCGCCGTCCGGTCCGCCGGTGACGAACTTGCCGGTCGGATTGACGTGGAACTCGGCCTCGGGGCACATCCAGCCGCTCGGCAGCGTGCTCTCGACGATCGGCCAGAGCATGCGCTTGATCTCGGCCTGCTCGAGGTCCTCGACGTGCTGGGTGGACACCACGACGCTGGTGGTGCCCACCGGCTTGCCGTCGATGTAGCGCAGCGTCACCTGGCTCTTGGCGTCGGGCAGCAGGCCCTCGACCGACTTGTCGTGGATGTGCCGCAGCTCGCGGATGCGATGCAGGATGAGGTGCGCGTAGTGGATCGGTGCCGGCATCAGCGCCTCGGTCTCACGGCAGGCGTAGCCGAACATCATGCCCTGGTCGCCGGCGCCCTCGTCCTTGTTGCCGGCGGCGTCCACGCCTTGGGCGATGTCGGACGACTGCGCGTGCAGATGGCAGGCGATTTCCGCCTTGTCCCAACTGAAGCCCGCCTGGTCGTAGCCGATGTCGTGGATCGCCATCCGGGCGAGATGCGTCAGCAGGTCGGGGGTGACGGAGGCGGGCCCGCGGGTCTCGCCGGCGAACACCACGCGGTTGGTGGTGACTAGCGTCTCGCAGGCGACGCGCGAGTAGGGATCGGCCGCGAGATACGCGTCCAGCACCGTGTCGCTGAGCCGGTCGGCCACCTTGTCGGGGTGACCTTCGGAGACGGATTCGGAGGTGAACAGGAACTCGCCCGTATCGCGCATCGATGGGTATCTCCTGGGCCGCTTGGTCGGCCGCTGACTGGGGGCTGCCGGTGTGTGAGGGAAACCCCCCCGAGGGTCAAGGGCGGCACGTGGCTTCGCGGCAGCGTCAGATCGACCTAAGCTCCTGACCAAGGTTCGCTGATCGACAGGGATGACACCATGCGCGTCGGCATTGCCACTGACCACGGCGGCTTCGAGCTGAAGCAGGAGCTGATCGCGCAGCTCCGTTCGGCCGGCCACGAGATCGTCGATTTCGGCGCGGACAGCCTGACGCCGGACGACGACTATCCTGACTATGTGACCCCGCTGGCCCGCGCGGTGGCGGCCGGACAGGTCGAGCGTGGCGTGGCGATCTGCGGCAGCGGCGTCGGCGCGTCGGTATGCGCCAACAAGGTGCCCGGCGTTCGCGCCGCGCTGATCCACGATCATTTCTCGGCCCGGCAGGGTGTCGAGGACGATCACATGAACGTCCTTTGCATGGGTGGCCGAACGGTGGGCATGGCGGTCGCCTGGGACCTGGTGCAGACCTTTCTCGGCGCCGGGTTCAGCCAGGCCGAACGACATCTGCGCCGCTTGGGCAAGGTGATGTCCCTGGAAGCAGGCACACGATGAGGCAACGCGATGCTGCATCACGAGCGTCTGAGGCCACCGACTGACGACTATACGCCGGACGAATGGAGCCTGATCGAAAAGGCGTTCCATCCGGAATTCGCCGCGCAGATGGAGTCGCTCTTCGCGCTGGGCAACGGCTATCTCGGCATGCGCGGCGTTCCGGAAGAAGGCGAGCCGAACGTGCAGAACGGCACGTTCATCAACGGCTTCTACGAGGAATGGCCCATCGTCTACAGCGAGACCGCCTACGGTTTCGCCCGTACCGGGCAGACCATGCTGAACGTGACCGACAGCAAGATCATCCATCTGTTCGTGGATGACGAGCCCTTTACGGTCCTCGGCGCGAATCTGCGGCATTACGACCGACGCCTGAATTTGCAGGCCGGTACGCTGGACCGCGAGGTGCACTGGGAAACGCCGTCGAGCAAGCTGGTACGGATAAGGTCCCGCCGGCTGGTTTCCTTTCGCCATCGCCACGTCGCGGCCATTTCGTATGAGGTGACCCTGCTCAATCAAGCGGCGCCCGTGGTGATCTCGTCGGAGATGCTCCGCCAGAACCCCAAGGCGCATGCGGCGGACGACGACCCGCGCCGGGCGAAGATGTTTTCCGCCGATGTCCTGCGTCAGCGCGCAGGCTATGTGCGTGACCGTCGTGTCGTGCTTGCCCATGGCACGGAACGAAGCCGCATGATCGTGGCGTGCGGCATCGATCACGACCTGGAGACAGAGTGTCCGCACAACTACAAAGCCACCCATGCAGACGGTTTCGGCCAGGTGGCGTTCTCGGTTGCCGCCGAACCGGGAAAGCCCATCCATCTTACCAAGTACATCACGTATCACACCGCGCGGATCGTCGATCCCGAAGCGCTCTGCGGTCGGGTGGAGTGGACGCTGGACAGAACGACAGGGCAGGGATTCGCAGCACTGCTGACCGAGCAGGAGCAGTACCTGAGGAGCTTCTGGCAGCGAAGCGACGTTGGCGTGAGCAACATCGTGGCGGAACGCGCAAGGCTCACGACCGTGGAGATCCAGCAGGCGATCCGCGTCAATCTGTTCCACATCATACAGGCCTCGGCCAGAGCGGAAGGCACCGGCGTGGGCGCGAAGGGGCTGACCGGTCAGGCCTATGAGGGACAGTACTTCTGGGACACCGAAGTCTACCTGCTGCCTTTTCTGATCTACACGTCACCGCGTATCGCCAAGAACCTGCTGCGTTTCCGCTACGGGATGCTGGATCACGCGCGCGCCCGAGCGCGTGAGCTGGGCCACCGGGGCGCCTTGTTCCCCTGGCGGACCATCAACGGAGAGGAAGCTTCGGCATACTACGCAGCGGGCACCGCGCAGTACCACATCAATGCTGACATCGTGTACGGCTTGCGCAAATATGTGAACGCGACCGGTGACCAGGAATTCCTGTTCGAGTGCGGCGCCGAAATGCTGGTGGAGACGGCGCGCCTATGGTGCAGCCTGGGATTCTTCTCGCCGAGGAAGGCCGGCAAATTCTGCATCAACGCGGTGACCGGCCCTGACGAGTACAATACGGTTGTCAACAACAACACATATACGAACCTGATGGCACGCGAGAACCTGCGCTATGCAGCCAATACGGTGGCGTTCCTCAAAACGGAGAAGCCCGACATCCTGCATGCACTCATCAGAAAGACCGGCCTGGAAGCGGAGGAAGCCGAGATGTGGGCGCGGGCGGCTGACAACATGTATATCCCGTTCGAAGCCGCCACGGGGATCTATCCGCAGGACGACGGCTTCCTCGATCGGGAGCCATGGGACTTCCAGAATACCCCGGAGGAACGGTATCCGCTTCTGTTGTTCTATCACCCCTTGAACATCTACCGGCGACAGGTGATCAAGCAGGCCGATGTCATCCTGGCGATGTTCCTGCTCGGCCATGAATTCTCGCTGGAGGCAAAGCGGCGGAACTTCGCGTTCTACGATCCGCTTACCACCGGCGACTCGTCGCTCTCGTCCTGCATCGAGGCCATCGTCGCGCTCGAGGTCGGCGAGTTCGAAAAGGCGGTAACCTACATGCGCGCGGCATTGCTCATGGACCTCGCCGATGTGGGCGGCAATGTGACAGATGGATGTCATATCGCCTCGATGGGCGGTACCTGGATGGCGTTGGTTTACGGGTTTGGCGGGCTGCGCGACTATGACGGGATGCTGTCGTTCCGGCCGCACAGGCCGCCGGAAGCGCGGGCATCGCTGCGGTTTCCGCTGACCTTTCGCGGCCGAAGCCTGCACGTGGAGATCACCCCGGAAGCGACGGCCTACACCATGCGTGAGGGAGACGAGCTGGTGATCCGCCACGAAGATGAGGTCGTCACCTTGACCCATGGGGAGCCCACCGCGGTACGGCCCATCGTGAGGCACTGACCTGCACGGAAATGTTGGCTCGGGACTGGCAATACCGTCATTGCCGAATGCCGCGGTGGTTGGCTATCCTGGCACAAGGCCGCGATAACATGGCCGCGCATGGCGCGACCATTGATCACACTACGCCGCACACCTGATGCACAGCACCGATCACAGCAGAGCGCGGAGGCGATCTTGGCAAACGTGTTGTCGACCAACGAACGGGCACTGATCAACGCGTACTGGCGGGCCGCAAACTACCTTTCTGTCGGCCAGATCTATCTCTACGACAATCCGCTGCTCAAGCAGACGCTGACCAAGGAGCACATAAAGCCGCGGCTGCTCGGGCACTGGGGAACCACGCCGGGCCTCAACTTCATCTACGCCCACCTGAACCGCGTCATCAAGGCGCACGATCTCGACATGATCTATGTGGCCGGCCCAGGGCACGGCGGGCCGGCCTTGGTCGCCAACGCCTACCTGGAAGGCACCTACAGCGAGGTATATCCGAACATCTCCTGCGACGAAGAGGGGATGAAGCGCCTGTTCACCCAGTTCTCGTTCCCGGGCGGCATTCCCAGTCACGTCGCGCCGGAGACACCCGGCTCCATCCATGAGGGCGGCGAACTCGGCTATGCCCTGTCGCATGCCTATGGCGCAGCGTTCGACAATCCGGACCTGGTCGTCGCCTGCGTCGTCGGCGATGGCGAGGCCGAGACCGGACCGCTGGCAACGAGCTGGCACTCCAACAAGTTCCTGAACCCGGCGCGGGACGGTACTGTCCTGCCGATCCTCCATTTGAACGGCTACAAGATCGCCAATCCCACCGTGCTCGCCCGCATCAGTCACGAGGAGCTCGATCATCTGATGCGCGGCTACGGCTACACGCCACATTTCGTCGAGGGAGACGACCCTGACGCGATGCATGAACTCATGGCGTCCACGGTCGATCGCGTGCTCGGCGAGATACACCGGATCAAGCAGGATGCGCGCAAGATCGGCCCTTCCCAACGACCTGCCTGGCCGATGATCGTCCTGCGCACGCCGAAAGGGTGGACGTGCCCGAAGGAGATCGATGGCCGCCGCACCGAGGGTTACTGGCGGGCCCATCAGGTACCGATGGGCGAGATGCATGAGAACCCCGAGCACGTCCGCATTCTCGAAGAGTGGATGAAGAGCTATCGCCCGGAAGAACTCTTCGACCGCAACGGACGGCTGCGGCCGGAACTGGCGGAACTGCCTCCCAGAGGCGCGCGCAGGATGAGCGCGAACCCGCATACCAATGGCGGCCTGCTGCTGAGCGACCTGCGGATGCCGGATTTTCGCGACTATGCGGTCAAGGTGCCAGCGCCGGGTGCGGTGAACGCCGAGGCCACCCGCGAGATGGGCAGGTTCCTGCGCGACATCATGAAGCTGAACATGGAGGCACGGAACTTCCGCCTGTTCAGCCCCGACGAGAACAACTCCAATCGCTGGCAGGACCTGCTCGAGGTCACCAACCGCGCCTGGATGGCGCAGATCGAGCCGTGGGATGACCACCTCGCGGCGGACGGCCGCGTGATGGAAATTCTGAGCGAGCATCAGTGCCAGGGATGGCTCGAGGGCTACCTGCTCACCGGCCGCCACGGGTTCTTTTCCTGCTACGAGGCGTTCATCCACATCATCGACGCGATGTTCAACCAGCACGCCAAGTGGCTGAAGGTGTGCAACGACATCGCGTGGCGACGACCGATCGCCTCGCTGAACTATCTGCTGTCGAGCCATGTCTGGCGCCAGGACCACAACGGCTTCAGCCACCAGGATCCCGGCTTCATCGATCATGTCGTC
>JANWJK010000045.1 GCA_025452005.1 Acetobacteraceae bacterium
CCGCGGACGTCGCCACGGTGCTCGACACACGGCAGGTCGTCGAACGCGAGGTGCGGCTCGACCAGAGCGATGCGATCTTCCTGATGCGGCTCCGGCCGTACCGCACATTAGAGCAATCGGTCGCCGGCGCGGTGATCACCTTCGTGGATGTCACCGCCCGCAAACGATTGCAGGCCGCCGACGAAGCGACACTGCGAGCCGCCAGTCGGACCCTGGAGCGCCGCGTGGCCGACGGGGCAGCGGAACTGCAAGCCGCCAACGTCCGGTTGACGCAGCAGATCGAACAGCGCCAGCGCGCCGAGGACATGTTGCGTCAGTCGCAGAAGCTCGAGGCGGTCGGCAAGCTGACCGGCGGCATCGCGCACGACTTCAACAACCTGTTGGGCGTGATCATCGGCAATGTCGAGGCTCTGCTGACGACGCTGGAGGACGACCCTGATCGAGCTGAGCTGGGGCACGAGATCCTGAACAGCGCGCTGAGTGGCGCAGAACTGACCCGCCGCCTGCTGGCATTCGCCCGCAAGCAGCCATTGCAGCCGCAGGTCATCGAGCTGAACGCGCTGCTGTCGAGCTATATTGCCTTGGTGACCCGCGCCATCGGCGACGCGATCCGCGTCACGGCGCGGTTGGCGCCGGACATGTGGCTGACTCGCGCCGATCCGTCGCAGGTCGGCGATGCGCTGCTCAATCTGGCACTGAATGCGCGCGATGCGATGCCGCAGGGCGGCAACCTCACGATCGAGACCGCCAACACGCGTCTGGCTGCGCCGGATGCCGCACGGCATACCGAAATGACGGAGGGCGACTATGTTGTTCTCGCGGTGACCGATACCGGCACCGGCATGCCACCCGACGTGATCGAGCGGGCGACTGAACCATTCTTCACCACCAAGCCGCCGGCGGTCGCCTCAGGCCTTGGGCTCAGCATGATCTACGGCTTTGCCAGGCAGTCGGGCGGCCATCTCACGATCGACAGCGAAGTGGGCGTCGGCACCACGGTGCGGCTCTATCTGCCACGGGCGTTGGATGATGCCGTTGCGGTGCACGATGCAGGCGAAGCGGAGCATGCCGATCCGCGAGGCAGCGAAGCGATCCTGGTGATCGACGATAACCTCATGTTGCGGGCGGCAACGCAACGTAACCTGGTCTCCCTCGGCTACCAGGTGACCACGGCGGAAAGCGGGCCGGCGGCGCTCGCCATCCTGCGTGCCGGCATTGAATTCGATCTCCTGTTCACCGACGTCGTAATGCCTGAAGGCATGTCCGGCTACGATCTGGCCAAAGCGGCGCAGGATTTGCGACCTGGACTGAAGGTGCTGTTGACCACCGGCTATGACGATCAGCCACCGACAGGCAGTGTTGGAATGCGTGGTGCGCAACGTCTGCTTTACAAGCCGTATCGGCGAGCAAGCCTTGCCAGAGCGGTCCGGGCGGTATTGGACGGCGAGCGAGGGACCGGCCTTGGGACAGACAACTGATCGCACCCCAGTACTCTGGGCGGACCTGCGGCGCTTCACGCCGGCGCGCGTGGCGCTGGGCCGCGCCGGCAACGGCCTGCCGACCGCGGCGCATCTCGAGTTCCAGGCCGCACATGCGGCGGCGCGTGACGCGGTGCATGCCGTGCTTGACGTCTCCGCGTTGCGGGCGGACCTCGACGCGGCCGGATTGGCGAGCATCGCAGTACACAGCAAGGCGCCGGATCGACGCACCTATCTGCTGCGGCCCGACCTCGGCCGGCGTCTGCGCGACCGCGGCGCGGTTCCGTCTTGGCCGGGTGCCATGCTGTTCGTGGTGTGCGACGGGCTCTCGGCGACCGCGGTGCAGCGTCACGCCGTGGGTCTGCTCCGGCACTTGGTACCCCGCCTGCCCGGGGCAGTGCCGCCCATCGTCGTCGCCGAACAGGGCCGCGTCGCCCTCGGCGACGATATAGGCGAGGCGATGGGGGCAGAGGCGGTCGCGGTGCTGATCGGCGAGCGCCCGGGCCTCTCGGCTGCCGACAGCCTCGGTGTCTACCTCACCTGGCGGCCTCGCCGAGGACGCACTAATGCCGAACGCAACTGCATCTCGAATATCCGTTCCGACGGGCTGCCACCCGAGGCGGCCGGCGACAAGCTGCTGTGGCTGATCGCGGCGATGCGACGCCTGCGCCTCACCGGCATCGGGTTGAAGGACGAGCAGCCGGATGCATTGCCGGCCCCGGATTGACGGATCGCATCGCGACACGAGATGGTTGGGGACAAAAGAGGTTCGGGAGGACATCATGCCGTCAGCAGCCATGCGTGGCTTTCTCGGCTTTATCGCCGGAGCGATAGCAGTGCTCACCTTTCGTCAGGGAATGATCGAGCTGCTGCACACCCTTGGCTTCGTGTCGTTCACGCCCTATCGCACCAATCCGGTAGCGCCGTTCGGCGTGCCGGCAATCGTCAGCAACTGCTTCTGGGGCGGATTGTGGGGTGTGGCGTTCGGACTGCTCATGCCGCGGTTCACCTGGCCGATGTGGCTGTGCGGGCTGATCCTCGGCCTGATAGCGGTCCTGACCGGCTGGTTCATCGTCGCGCCGCTGAAGCACCTTCCGCTCGCCGGTGGCTGGGTGCCGGCGAACATGTTGCGGTCGGTGTTGATCAACGGATGCTTCGGTCTCGGCGTCGGGCTGATCCTGCCGTTGCTGATGCCGCGGTCACTGGTGCGAGCGCACACCTGACAGGCACAGTCTTTCCGAGTGAACGTTGGACCTGTCATTGCGAGGAGCGAAGCGACGAAGCAATCTCCATCACGGTGCGCACGGTCATAGGGATTGCTTCGCTCCGCTAACAATGACAACAAAACCGAACCCTCGTTCAGCGCTCCCATCGCCCCATCGGCTGCGGCGGATGCGCCTTTATGACAGCCTCGTTCACCTCCACACCCCACCCGGCACCCGTGGGCAACAACAGCTCTCCGGCCTCGATGATCGGAACAGGTGAGACGAGATCGTCCTTCCAGGGCACATCCTCGATATCGATCTCCATCACCCGGAAGTTCGGGATCGCGGCGCACATATGCGCGCTCATCAACGAGCCTAGATGACCGTTGAAGTTGTGCGGCGCCACGTTCACTTCGTAGGCGTCCGCCATTGCCGCGATCTTCATCGACTCCAGGATGCCGTTCCACGCCACGTCGATGATGGCGACATCGACCGACTGCTGTTCGAAGAACGGCCGGAACTGCCGCCGCCCGTGCAGCGACTCCAGCGACGCGACCCGCGTGCGCGCCGAGCGGCGGATCGTCGCCAGAGCGGCCGGGTCGTAGCTGTCGATCTCCAGCCAAACCAGGTCGAACGGCTCCAGCGCCTGCGCCAGCCGGATATATCCCTCAGTCTTGAAGTTGAAATTCAGATCGAGGTGCAATCCGACGCTCGGCCCCGCACCGTTGCGGAACGCGGTCATCTGCGCCACCAGCCCGTCGACCAGGTCACGGCTGATGTTCAGCTCCGGCCAGCCGGGCCCGTTGAAGCCGGGCATGTGCACATAAGGCTCGGGCCCGTCGAAGCGGAAGATGTTGGTCTTCAGCCCCTTGAAGCCGCGTCGCGCCACCTCGGCGCCGGCACGCTCCACGTCATCCAGCGAGCGGATCGGATCGAATCCGGTCCACTCCTTGATGCGGCTGGCGTGGCTGATGCGCCAGGTGCCGCAATGCGACCAGTAGAGCTGCAAGCGGTCTCGCACCGGCCCGCCCAGCATCTCGTAAACCGGGATGCCAAGAGCCTTCGCCTTCAGATCGACCAGAGCGTTCTCTATCGCGGCGATCGCCTGCTGCGCTATGCCGCCGACCGACTGGCGCGTCACGCCGTGCAGATAGGCGGTGATCTTCTCCACCGGTCGCGGATCCCAGCCGACCAGCCGCGCAGCGAGCTTGCGGATCACGCCGGAGAGACCCTCGGACCCATACGACTCCATGAACTCGGACCAGCCCGTCACGCCCTCGTCTGTGCTGATCTTCAGGAACGAGAAGTCGCGCCATCCCGCGTTGCAGTGCAGATCCTCGATCCTGGTGATGCGCATGCTCACTCCCTCCCGCGGTCGGGCGAATGCTATGCCCGCGACAGGAGCACCGGAAGCCTGTGCATGCCATCCGCTATCGCATCGGCACCGGCGGCGCGCAGCCGCTCGGCATGGCCGGGCCGGCAGTGCCCGCCCGCGGTGAAGCCGATCACGCGCATGCCCGCCGCGACCGCGGCCTGGACGCCAGGGACACTGTCCTCGATCACCACGCATACCGGCGGCGCCGCCTGCATCGAGGCGGCGGCGAACAGGAACAGGTCCGGCGCCGGCTTGCCACGTGCCACCTGCGTCGCGCTGAACACGTGCGGCGCGAACCAGGGCAGCAGGCCGGTCAGCGACAGCGACTGGCGCAGCCGCTCCGGCGCGCTGCTCGACGCGACACAGCGACGGTACGGCAACGACCGCAGCGCCGCCTCGACGCCCGGCATCGGCGCAAGCTCGGCCTTGAACGCGGCCGCCACGCGCAGCCGCAGCGTTTCGGCGAAGTCGGCCGGCAGCACTCGGTCCAGCCGTCGCGCGATGTCTGCGCACATCGCCGCCGCACTGATACCGAGATAGCGGTCCATGATTTCTTCGGCCGGCATGACGATGCCGATCTCGGCGAGGCAGGCGGAATCCGCCCGGCAGGCGATCGCCTCGCTGTCGATCAGCATACCGTCGCAATCGAAGATGATCAGCTCGGGTGGCATCACGGCATATATCCATCGACTCGGCGTTTCCGCTATAGGGGCGCGGTCCACATCAGCTCACGGATTCGCCGATCATGCGCCCCCTCCAACGACTGGTATTGGTTGCGTCCCTGCTGGTGCTGTGCAGCGCCGCACCGCCACCGCCGCACAACGTACTCGCGGCCACGCCGATCTCTCGCATGGACCTGAGCTGGTGGCGCGCCCGCCACGAGGCCAAACTCGAGGAACTGCAAAGCCGCCGGGTCGATCTGATCTTCCTGGGCGATTCTATCACCCAGGACTACGAGGTGACAGGCCCACCCGATTGGCGCGACTTCGAGCCGGTCTGGCAACACTTCTACGGCGGGCGCAATGCGGTCAACCTGGGTTTCAACGGCGACGCGACCTCGCATCTGCTGTGGCGCATCGAGAACGGCGAAGTAGCCGGCATCGCGCCGAAGGTCGCGGTGATCCTGATCGGCGCCAACAATCTGGGCCGGCTGCATTGGGCGCCGGAGGATACGGTCCAGGGCATCGACGCCATCGTTGCGCAACTGCGCCGCCGCCTGCCGCAGACCAAGCTGCTGCTGCTGGGCGTGCTGCCGTCGGAACGTTCAGCCTGGGCCACGCAGACAACGCTCACCATCAACCGGGCGCTGGCAGCGCGCTACCGCCGCGGCGATGTCGCCTATCTCGATGTCGGTCAGGTGTTCATGCGCAACGGCAAGCTGAACCGCGACCTGTTCTTCGACCCGATGCTGACGCCGCCCGCCGCACCGCTGCATCCCAACGCGGAAGGCCAGGCGCTGATGGCCCAGGCGATCGAGCCGACGCTTGCCGCGCTGCTCGGCGACAAGGCGCACATCGCGGCCCGGTAGGCGATACCGCAGGGTCAGCGTCTACCCCAACGCCTCCGCCAGCAGTTCCATCGCTCGCTTCGAGAACGCCCGCATGTTGGCCACGCGATCCGCGCTGCCGGTCTCCAGCGTGATGGCACGCGAGAAATTCGGCCCTTCGAGGCCGATGCAGGTGTGCCCCGCCGCGTCGCCATAGCGATTGCCGGTCGGACCCGTGGCTCCGGTTTCGCTCAAGCCCCAGGTGGAACCGAGCCGGCCGCGCACTGTCGTCGCCAGCAGCGTCGCATACGGCTCGGACGAGGCGCGCATGCCGTTCGGCAGCGGGTTCGGGATCTCGAGGAATCCCGACCGGGCGTACTGCGTGTAGATCACGCTGCCGCCGCGAAAGTACGCCGACGCGCCAGCCACCGACAGCAGCGCCGCCGAGATCAGCCCGCCGGTCGATGATTCCGCGATCGCGATGGTATCGCCGCGCGCCTTCAGCCGCGCGCCCAGCTTCTCCGCCAATGGCAGCAGGTCCTGCATCTAACGTCCTCCCTTCTCCAGGATTGCCTCGATCACGCGCTGGGTCGCCAGCGCCTCCTCACCGGGAACCGCCGGATCGCGGCCCTGTTCGATCGCGTCGAGGAAGTCGCTCAGCACCGCGCGGTGTGCCTCATGCGAGAAGCTCATCACGCTGGCGCCGCTGCCGGACCCAGCGTTATCCGCCAGCACCTCCTCGCGTCCATCGACGAACGCGAGGCGCAGGCTGCCGCCTTCCAGCCGCGCGGTGCCCTTCGAGCCGATGATGTGCAGCCATTCCGGATTGCCCGGCCAGGCGGCGACCGTGGCGACGATGGTGCCGGGCGCACCGTTGCCGAGTCGCACCAGCGCGGACGCGTAATCCTCGGTCTCCATCCGGTGCAGCGCCGTGGTACGCACCTGCGCCGCCTCGACGCGTTCGATGCCGACCAGCCAGCGGAACAAATCGAGCGTGTGGATTGCCTGGGTGATCAGCACCCCGCCACCGTCGCGCGCCTTCAGGCCGCGGCCCGGCTCGTCGTAATAGGATTGCGGTCGCCACCACGGCACCGTCATCGTCGCGGCCTGGATCTCGCCGAGGCCGCCATCTCGCAGCACCTGGTGCAGCCGCAAGCTGCCGGGACGGAAGCGATGCTGCAGGCAGATGCCGAGACGGCGATGCGCGCGGCGTCCTGCCGCAATCAGTTGCTCGCCGCGCTCGATCGACACCTCGAGCGGCTTCTCGCACAGCACGTGCCTGCCGGCGGCGAACGCCGCTTCCGCGATGGGCAGGTGCGCGTTCGCCGGCGTCAGCACCATGACCGCATCGACCGCTGGATCGGCGATGGCGCGTCCGACATCGGTGGTGGTGGGAAAGCCGTAACGGTCGGCGACGTCCTTCAACCGCGCCTCGCTGCTCGCCGCGGCCCATACCACGCGCACGCGGTCGGCGAGATCGACCAGGCCGCGCGCGTGCGGCTGCAACGCGTTGCCGAGCCCGATGACGGCGATACCGATCACGCGCGCTTCGCCGTATAGCGGATCGCCTGACGCTGCGCCTGCAACGCCAGTCGGCACACGTTGAAGGTCTGAAGCTGCGGCATCGCCGTCTCGGTGCGGTGCGCGATGTCGTGCAGGAAGTTCCGGTAGTAGGTCACCGGCAACCCACTGCAATCGACGTAGCGCGTCGCGGTCCTGTTGGCGACGAACATGTGGTCGGTGCCCTCGCGCCCCTCGATGTCGAGGTTCTTGCGCAGCTCCAGCGTGCCTTCGGTGCCGACGATGAAGAACCGGCCGTCGCCCCAGGTCGGCAGGCCGTCGGGTGTGAACCAGTCGAGCCGGATGTAGCCACGCACCGACGGTGTGGCCAGAACGAGTTCGGCGAAATCCTCGAACCCCGGCGGCTCGGTGCCGAACGCTCCGACGCTGCACGACACGATCTCGGCATCGTCGGCTCCGGCGAAGGCGAGGAACTGGTCGATCGAATGCACGCCAATGTCGTTGATGATGCCGCCATAGGCGGGCGTGTCGAAGAACCACGACGGCCGCAGCGCGCGATTGAGCCGATGCGGGCCGAGCGATGTGGTGTGCACCAGGCGCCCAAGCTCGCCGGAGCGCACGATGCGCAGCGCCTCCTGCACTGCGGGCGAGGCGAGCCGCCCGAGGCAGACCGACCAGATACGCCCTGTCTCCTGCACCGCGCGCTGGACGGCGGCGAGTTGATCCAGGGTGGTGATGCCGGGCTTGTCCACCATCACGTCCTTGCCGCGCTGCATGGCGGCGATCGCCAGATCGGCGCGATCGCTAGGGCGCGCGGCGATCACCACGAAGTCGATCGAAGGGTCTTCCAGGAGCCGCTTCGTCTCGGACTCGGGCACGTGCGGGAAGCGCTTGCGGAAGCCGGCGAGCACACGCGGATCGGTGGTATCGGGGTTGTAGCCGACGCAATCGGCGCCTACATCGAGCAGGTCCTGCGTCAGATCGTAGATATGGCGATGGTCCAGCCCGATCGCGGCGAAGCGCGGCATGTTCGTCCCTCCCCGAGGCCGGCGCACGCTCGCACCATCTTCCCCGCCCCGCAACCAAGGTCCACAATGCGGACAGCCGAGAGCACACGAGGGGAGAGACACCATGGCAGACCGTTTCGCCGTCATCACAGGCGCGGGCACCGGCATCGGACGCGCTTCGGCGCTCGCGTTGATGAACGACGGCTGGTCGGTGGCACTGGCCGGACGGCGCAAGGAGATGCTGGAAGAGACCGCCGGCATGAAGACCGGTGGCCGTGCGCTGGTGGTGCAGACCGACGTGACGGATCCTGCCCAGGTGGACAACCTGTTCGCGCAGATCAGGTCGAACTTCGGCCGCATCGATATGCTGTTCAACAACGCCGGCGGCGGCACGCCGACCACGAATTTCGGTGACTTCACCTACGAGATGTGGAGCCGCGTCGTGCAGGTGAACCTGAACGCGATGTTCCTCTGCTCCAACGCCGCATTCCGTATGATGCGCGACCAGTCGCCGCGTGGCGGACGCATCATCAACAACGGCTCGATCTCGGCGCATGTGCCTCGGGTCGGATCATGCGCCTATACGTCGACCAAGCATGCGGTGACCGGCCTGACCAAGTCGATCGCGCTCGACGGCCGGCAGTTCGATATCTGCTCGTGCCAGATCGACATCGGCAATGCGGCGACGCCGATGACGGCACGCTCGACCGCGGGGCAGATGCAGCCGCACGGGCAGATGATGCAGGAGCCGCGCATGGACGTGAACCATGTCGGCCAGCAGGTACTGTTCATGTCGAACCTGCCGCTGGAATCGAATGTGCAGTTCGTCACCATCATGGCGACGAAGATGCCATTCATCGGGAGGGGGTAAGGTGATGCGGCGACGAGGCGAGTGGTCCTCGTCCGCCGCAGGGACGCGAATCAGCTCTTCGTCAGGCGATAGCTGCGCGCGCACGCTTTGCCTTCTGCTTGCGCTTCCAGAACGTTGCCCGAGATGCGACCGGAGGCCTTCACCTGCGCCTGACGTGGTCCAACGAAATATGTCTGGCTCCCACTGAACGACCCATCGGGCTGGACCTGGATGTTGACCCCCACATGATGAGCAGCGTCATAAACGATGCTGAACTGCCCATTCACGACTGTGTAGCTCACCGGGAGGGCTTTGCCGCAAATCGACTCATCGCCGCGCGTGACCGTGGAATCCCCACGGTAAACGCCGTCAAACCCCGTACTTGCCGCGACTGCGATGCCTGTCAGCGGCGCACAGGCAAAGCCGACAGCGACAATTGTTTGCCGCATTGCACGGGCACTGGACCATAATGTGACCACCGCCAGATCCTTCCCAAATTCATAGTGCTACCCCATTAAGTGCATGTTGGATTCGGAATTGCAAGTATTCCGACAGCCATGTTGTCACTGGCATTCCGGGGTGGGTGAAGGCAAATAGTTCGGGTTCCTGTCATTGCGAGGAGCGGAGCGACGCGGCAATCCCCATCGCAGTGCGCCACGCGATGGAGATTGCTTCGCTTCGCTCGCAATGACAGGAAAAATCCGGTCCTCACGCGTTCACCAGCCGAGCATCGAGCGCCAGCTTCGCTCCTCTATCGCATCGAACAGCGCGTCCACCAACAGCCCCGGCAGCCGTCGCAGCAGCCCGCGTCGTCGGGGGCGGAATACGCGCGCCCTCGCCTTCTCGCCTCCGTGCCTGCGCACCAGGCTATCGATGTCGGCGAAACCGTCGATCAGACCAACCTCCAGCGCGCGCTCGCCGAGCATGAAGCTGCCATCGAACAACGCTGCCTCCTCGGCTTTCAGCTTGCCGCCGCGCCGGGTGCGGACCCAGGCCTTGAAGCGCTCGTGCAGCGCATCCAGCAGCTCCTGCACGAACGCGACATCCTCCGGCTTCTCCGGACTGAACGGATCGAGCCGCGCCTTGTTGGTCCCGGCGGTGTAGAGCCGCCGCTCCACGCCGAACCGCGCCAGCATGTCGGGGAAGCCGAAGCCACCGCCGCGCACGCCGATCGATCCGACGATGCTCATGGGGTTCGCGTGGATTTCGTCAGCCGCGCAGGCGAGCCAGTAGCCACCCGACGCGCCGACCTCGCGGATCACCGCATGCACGCTCACTTTCTGCTCGTCCGCGCGACGGCGGATCAGCGCCGCGATCAGGTCGGATTGCACCGGGGATCCGCCAGGACTTTCGATATCGAGGATCACCGGCCGCCCACGCGCGGATCGGAATGCGCGGTCGATCAGCGGCGCCATCGTTCCCATGCTCACCGCACCCGGCCGCGGGGCGATCAATCCATGCATCTCGACCACGTTGATGCGCGGCCGGCGCCAGGGCAGCAGACGGAACGGCATGGTTCCTCCGATCGCTCACGACCATGGCAAGATGGCGGCTCTTGCGCCATACACAACACATGATCGCGCTGCACTTCGCCGGCTATCAGCCCGCCCGTTCGGTCCACACGCGCGCGCTGCACGCGTTGCGGGACAGCCTCGCCCGCCGTTCCGACGGTGCGCTCGCGATCACCGTGACCGACAGCATCGTCGCCGCAGGCCGCAAGGCCGCCGACCTGCTCACCATGGTGGCGAGCGGCGAACTCGACGGCTGTTACTTCGCCTCGAGCTATCTCGCCGCCCGCGTTCCGGCGCTTGACGTGTTCGACCAGCCGTTCCACGCCGGCCCACGCGAGGAGGTGTTCGCTGGACTCGACGGCGATGCCGGCGCAGCACTTGCCGAACGCGTTGCGGTCGCTACGGAGTACCGCGTCCTGGGTTGGTGGGACAACGGCATCCGCCACATCAGCAATGGCGTGCGGCCGATCCGCACACCGGCCGACTGCGTCGGCCTGCGGCTTCGCACGCTGGACAATGTGCAGCACAAGGCCGCGTTCCGCCGCCTCGGCTTCGAGCCGATGTTCGTCGATGTCGCCGATCTGCCGCGAGCGGTGGCAGATGGGACCGTCGATGCGCAGGAGAACCCTCTCACCAACCTGGTGAACTTCAACCTGCAGGCGCATCACAAGCACGTCAGCCTGACCGGGCACCTGCTCGGCATCGCCTTGCTGCTGATCAACCGGGCGCGCTACGACTCGCTGCCGGACGAATTGCGCCGCATGCTCGACGCAGCGGCCGGCGAAAGCGTAACAATCCAACGTGGGATCGCGATTGCCGAAGATGCAGAGTGCCTCAGGTTGCTGGCCGATGCCGGCGTCACCGTCATTGGTCCTGATGCGATAGACGTTCAAGCATTCCGAACCGCGGTGGCCACACAAACGCAATCATCCGATGGCTAGCGTTCATTGACTTCCGGATGCGGCAGTCCTTTATGCTGCAAGCAGAAATCCACGCGTCGAATGGTGCCGAAATCGATGCCAACCCCGAATCGCCGATCGGACCTTTCCATGCCGCTCGCCGCGTGACCTGATATGCGACTGGTCGTTCTGGACGACGACGAATCGATCGCGCAGTTCATGGCGAATGTGGCGAGCGGGCGCGGCTGGGACGCGCACGCTGTTACGCACGAGGACGAATTCCAGGCGTTGGTACGTGCGGCGCCGCCGGAGGCGATCGTCCTGGACCTGCAGCTCGGCGCCAGCGACGGAATCGAGCAACTCCGCTTCCTGCACAGCCTGGGCTATCGCGGCGCCATCGTGCTGATGAGCGGCTTCGATGGGCGTGTGCTTGCCGCAGCGGAGGCGATCGGCAATTCACTGGGGTTGACGATAGTCGCCGTGATCGAGAAGCCGGCACGCGCGGCGCGAGTCCGCGACGTGCTGGCGGCGATCGAGCAAATCCCTGCCGCGACGGTATCGCCCGCCGCCAGTGCACCTCGGGCGCCCCGATCGGTCTCGCCGAACGACATTGCGGCGGCGATCGATGGCGGGCGGATGGAGCTGCATCTGCAACCGATCGTGTCCGCTGCCGGACATGCGGTGACGCGCGCCGAGGCACTCATCCGCTGGCGGGATCCGGAGATGGGACTGGTGTCGCCGGAGCAATTCATTCTCGTAGCCGAGCAGGATGCCGGCGTGATCGACCGGCTGACGATGTGGGTGGCCGAGACCGGCGTCGCGCAGTACCTGAGGCTAGCCGCGCTGGGATCGGCGGTGCAGGTCTGCATCAACATCTCGGGTCACAACCTCCGCTCGCTCGACTTCCCGGAACGGATGGCGGCGGTGCTGGCACGCATGTCGGCGCCGCCCGGTGCGATCGGGCTGGAGGTCACCGAAAGCACCGCGATGCACGATCTCGATACGACAGCCGCGGTGCTGACCAGCCTGCGCCTGAAAGGGTTTCCGATCGCACTCGACGATTTCGGCACCGGTCATTCGTCGTTGACCGCGTTGCGGCGGCTGCCATTCTCCGCGATCAAGATCGACAAGTCGTTCGTCGGCGAGCTGGAGACATCGAACGATTCGCTGATGATCGTGCGCTCGGTGATCCGGCTTGCACACGACATGGGGCTTGCGAGCGTGGCCGAAGGCGTGGGCACCGCCGGTGCGGTGCGCCGATTGACCGAGCTGGGGATCGACGGCCTGCAGGGCTTCTATTTCAGCGGACCGCTGCCGTTCGAGGGCTTTGCCACGTGGCTGCGCCAGTGGCGCTCCAGGGTCTGATCGCGGCGGCGTCGCCGCACCGGCTCAGAACCTGAAGCGCAGTGCGCCGTAGATCACGTGTACCGAATCGTTGGGCACCACCGTACCCGGCAACAGCGCATTGGCGTACTGCGTCGCGCCCGCGAAGTACATGAAGTCCTTGTAGGTGAACCGTTCGAAGGCGTAACCGAAGAGCACCGTCATGTCCGGGCGGAAGGTGTACTCGCCGCGCAGGGTGACCACGTTCAAGGTGGACTTCACGTCCGGCAGAGGCTTCCAGACCAAGCTCGGAACCAGGGTCGGTGACGTGGTGGCGACCGACCCTAGGGCCGGGAAGACGCTGTCGCCGAACGCATAGGCGGTGTCGCCGGACGACAGATTGTAGTCGAAGGTGAACTTGAGGACATTAGGAATGGCCTGCCAGTCGACCTTCGCTCCGAACGTGTTGACGGAGTCGGTGGTCTGCGCGTTCCAGGGGAACGTGTAACCCCCGGAAAGATAGATGCTGCTCTGGTCATAGAAGATCTGCTGGTAGGTGTAGTAGGCATGCGCACTCAGTGAAGGAGTGATCTGCCAGGAGATGTCCGGCCCGACGGAAAGGTTGTGGTTGTTGCGCAGTCCGTAGGTGCCCTCCGGATAAACGTCCTTGGCGTACTTCACCATCAATGACCCGGTCAGGTCGTTCGTCGGCGAAGCATCGATCGTCCCTTTTACCTCGTCATGCCTGCGCGACGCCTCGAAGAACATGAAGAACCCCTGGGGGTTGGGTTCGTACGCCGTGCCGCTGATCAGCTCTTGCGAGATACCATTGTCGTAGTTGTGCGCCGTGCGGTTCTGGTGCGAATAGCTCACGCTGCTGAACACGTCATCGAACAATTGGCTGCGGAGCTTGGCTGTAATTTTGTTCGAGGTGACCAGGGACGTGTCGGCGAAGGTCCGATTGACGATTTCGAACGTATCGTTCAGCAGGAACTTGGTCTGCGGCAGGATGCGATAGCTGGCCTCCGCCGTGATCGTCTGATGCTTGTAGCTGTACGGCGCGTTGAAGCAGAGGCCGGTGCCCAGCAGGTTGCAATCGTTGTTTGCGTTATTGCTGGTATTGCTGCGGGTATCCACCTGATAGCCGTTGCGCGGGCTCTGGTTGTCACGATTGTCGATCGAATAGGACAAACGCAGGTCCAGTTTCGGGATGGGCTGATAGGTCAGAGCGGCGTTGCCGAACAGCGTCTGTACCAGGCCGTCGAAGCTCGACCTCGGCTCGTGCTGGATGTTGACCGGGTCGCCCGACCCAATCGGGAATGAGTCATTCTGCAACTCCACCCCGTAGGCGAAGTTGGCATTGAAACGCATCGTCGGGCTGATGTTGTAGCCCACCAAGGCCTTGACCTGATGCGCCGAATTGGACGGCGGGAGCGAGTAGGGGATGTAGAGATTGGCGGCCGACGTCCCGAACGTGGTAGTCGGGTTCAGGTTGAACGGGTTCTGCAGGTTGAACTGCGTCATGTTGTCCTTGAAGTTGCTGAAGGTATAGCCAAGCTGTACCTGCAGCTTTTCGTCGCCGTATGCGGCAAGGACTTCGTATCGATCGGTGTCGTAGTCGATCGGCATGGCGAAGTAGCCGAGGCCGCTGGTCACTCCTACCGAGGCGGCGGGTGGGATGTTACGTGAGCCACCGGTTCCCGCGGTCGTCAGGGCGACCGTGCCGCCGATTTCTGCCGAATTGGCCTGATACCCCGTCTTGTGTTCGTGCCGGATCGCTCCGGTGATGGTCCAATCACCCCATTGATACTTGCCGGTACCGGTGAATACGTCGCGCCGGGTGCCGATGTTGTAGTTGAACAGTCTTGCCGCCAGTGTCGGACTCGGAACCGGCAGCCAGAGCGAGTTGACGGCACCGACGCCCGGGACGAACGGTGTCGCGGGATAGAGCAGCGGAATGCTGCCAGGCGGCACGCCGGGAACCGTGGTGCCGTTGTTCGTCCATACGCTATGGAAATTGTTCGTCGCCTCGTACGGGATGCCGTCATACGAGAAGGTCAGTCCCCAGGTGCCTTGCTGGCCGGCCCTCGCGCTGAATGACCGGTCCCAGAAGCCCAGGTTCGCGCCCTGCACGTCCCAGTAATTGGTACCGCCGGAGTCCCAGGCATCGCGCTGGCCGAGGTGGAAGTCGCCCAGGCCATAGAACCCGGGAGCCACCGCACCGCTGAATCGGCCGAGATAGTACGACCCGTCGCTTTGATACTGGCTGCCGACCGTGACCCAGTTGGTGGGCGGGGGCGCCAGGACCGCCGCTTCCGGCTTCTCGCCGATATCAAAGCCGCTGTCGCTTTGTGCCAACGCCGGCAGAGGCAGCAGGCACACGACCGCAACACGAACGATGCGGAGGGGAGTGATGCGTGTCATGATCCCGTGCTCCGTGGGCCTAGCGTGTGAAGAAAGCGCCGTTGGGGCTGTTCGAGCCGTGGATCTGCGAGTGGCAGTTCACACAGCCTCTGGCCATCATCCGTAGGTTGGCGGCGATCTGCCCGGGCAGGTTCTGACCGGCCATCGGCTGCGCCTGATGGCCGCTTTCACCGTGGCAGTCCTGGCAGAGATACGGCGCACGCTGGACCAGCAAGGCCGGCTGGGTGGAGCCGTGCGGCGTGTGGCAGTTCAGGCAGTTCTCGCGCACCGGCTGGTGCTCCCACAGCACCGGGCCGCGCTTCTCCATGTGGCACGTGTAGCAGGTCTCGTTGACAGTGAATTCCTTCAGCAGCTTCGGACCCGGCGAGCCGTGCGGATTGTGGCAGTCGGCGCAGACCACCAGGCCTTCGCGGATCGGGTGGTGCGTATACTTGAAAGAGTCGGCCCGCTGTTCCGCATGGCAGGTGAAGCATTTCTGGGGCTGGGTGAACTTCACCAGGATCGGATCCTTGGCGATATGGATCGTGTGGCAGGAGTTGCAGGCGAGATCGTTGCGCTGGTGCTGACTGCCCTGCCAGTTCATGCGCAGGCCCGCCTGATGGCAGGTCAGGCATTGCTGCGTGCGGATCGCGGCGGGCGAGATGTTGGGGCCCTTGAACACGACGTTCGGCGAGTTGGTCCGGCTGGCGACATGCGCTGCACTGGGACCGTGACAACTTTCGCAGCCCAACTGCCCGAACGGCGCACGCGGATCGCCCTGCGTCGAATGCGGCGTCTGCAGGATCGGCACGACCTTGGCATCCGTGTTGTGGCACTTGAGGCAGGTCTGCGCTCCGCCGCCGGCAAAGGCGGGGGGTTGTGCGGCCGCCGGGACCGCAGCGTGCGGCGGCTGCGCCAGTGCCGGCACAAGACCCGCGAGCATCAGGAAGCCGGAGAGCAGCACCGCGTTGATCATGCTGGGCATGGAGCGTTCCTAATGTGGAATGTGCGCGGCAGCCCGCTATTGGCGGACCGCGACCAGGTCAGCATTGCCGCTGTTCAGCACCAGCGTTCGCTCGTAGGAGACATAGTGGAAGCGGCGCGCGGCATGGCCGGAGTGGATGGCGAAGCCGATGTGATAGGTGTTGCCAGGCGCGATGCTGCTGTAGGGCGGGCTCGCATTCAGCGGGCGGCTCAGCGTCACCGACAATGTGCCGCCCGACTGCGTCCCCTCGGCCGTCACGATCGAGGGGCCGGCCACATCCCGCTTGTCGAACACCAGTTGGGTCGCCGCCCTGGCCGGCTGCCCGGGATTGAGCAGGGCCTGCCAGTACTCGAGCTGGTAGCCGTCAGCCCTGAGCTTGGCGAGTTGATCCGGCGCGACCAGGGCATCCCCGCCGCCTTGCCTGGTCAGCTTGGCGCGGGTGCGCGGCAGATACATCGTGCGCGTCGCGCCCTGGGCACTCGGCATGTTGGTCAGGTCATCGTGGCACGCCGCCCAGCAGCCGCCGCGATTGGCCTCGGACACCTTGCCGTTGTCGAACATCACCGTGACCTTGGTGGCATACGCCGGGTCCTGGCGCGCGTCGGGCTGCGCGCCCTCGTTGACGTCCAGGTGCACGTAGAGATTGGTCCCGTCGTTGGCGACCTTGACCGTCGCCAGGATGGTGCCGGGCTTGCCGGGGATCGGCGTCGGCTCGATCGACGGCTTCTCGCCGGTCTTGAACACACGCGGTTTGCCGCTAACGATCTGCGGCCCCATGTCCTTTTCTTCACCGATATGACAGGTCGAGCAGTTCTTGCCTTTGCGGAAGTCCTCCGCGCCAGACATGTCGTTGGTCGTCAGCGCCCACTCCCAGGACGACTGGCCCGGGTAGAACAGAACGACCTCCTTGCCGGGAACGCTCGCCCAGTTGATCCCCGCGCCATGCGCTGCGGGGGAGGCGAACAGTGCCGCTATTCCTGCGGCGGCGATGGTGCGGAGCGCGGTTGACATGGTGCGGCTCGCTTTCGTGATTTCGTTAGGGAGATGCGGTGGAGCAGGAAGCGACGGGGCTGCGGCGTGGCGAGTACGGAGGTCCGCCGGCCGCTGAATCGTTGCGGCGGGAGTCGCGTGCTCCATTGCTGCCGTTGTCCCCATGGCGTCATCCCCGGTCGCGACGGCGGCTGATTGACCGTCCCCGAAGAACGTCAACTCCACCGGCAGCGTATCAATTCCGCTATTATCATGACTCTCGGCGCGTTGCCTGTAGAGCCAGATTACCGAATTCTAATGATACCAGTTGCGGACAAGTTGTTGAAAGTACATACATTCCGCCCGCCGTGAATGTTACGTTCATTCAGCGGTAGTACGGCATGATTCGGCTGGTGTGGCGGTCGTGCAACAGAAGCACGACGCTCAGGTCAATCGTCGAAGCCCTTGATCTCGTCGACCACCGGCAGCGTGTGTGCGATGCCCTTGTGGCAGTCGATGCAGGTCTTCTCGCCGGTCAGCAACTGCGCTTGATGGACGCTGGCCGCCTGCGGCTTCTGCTTGGCGAGGTCCATAGATTCGGGTCTGTGACAAAAGCGACACTCTGCCGAGCGATTCGCCTGCATGCGCGCCCATTCGTGCTGCGCGAGCTCCAGGCGTTTGTTCTGGAACTTCTCTCGCGTGTCGAGGACGCCCAACAGGTGTCCCAGCACTTCGGTGGAAGCCTGCATCTTGCGCGCGATCTTCAGCGTCCAGGGATGCGGCACATGACAATCGGAGCAGATGGCGCGCACGCCCGAGCGGTTGGCCCAATGGATCGTGCCGTGCAGCTCCTGATAGACGTTGTCACGCATCTCATGGCAACTGATGCAGAATTCCTCGGTATTGGCGACTTCCATCGCAGTATTGAACGTGCCCCAGAATAGCACGCCGGCAATGAAGCCGCCGACCGTCAGGAACAGCAGGCTGAAATGCGTGGCCGGCCGGGCAACCGTCCAGGTCCGCAAGCGGCCGAACAGCCTTGACCAGAACCCTTGGCGACGGGCGGGCGCATCGGACACGCCGCAGCCCTTACCACGGTCCGGGCAGTCCGGTGAGCCTGAAATACGTCCAGAATGCGAACCCATAGGCGCCGACGACCGCCACCGTCACGATCGGGCAGACCACGATCGCGAGGACGACGAAGCTCGCTGCCTCCCGCCATCGCCGCCGTCCCGCTACTTCGGCCTGACCGCCATCGGTCAGCGTCCATGCCTCCCCCGCCATCTGGAGGCCGTCTCCCGAGCCGGGGAAATAGGGCGAAGCGGCAGACTGCGGGTCGGATTGGAATCTCGCTCGGTTTCTCGCCGCCAATCGCATGGCATCCCCCGGTGTAGAGTTTGGAGCGGTCAGATTTTGTGGTAACAATTCGCGACTATCACAATGGCGTTATCATTTTGTAGGCCCAATGTATCGGCTTTTGATAGGTCCAGCTCGCGTGCCTCGGTCGCACATATCGGGATTCATCAAGTAATTTTGGATGATTCGGCATCGTCTCGCTCACTTGGCCGCCGCAATGGCGGCCTGATGGGTGGCGAGCAACATTCCGGCCAACTCGGCAACCCGTGGCTCGGCCTGTCGCTCCTGAAGCGAGCCAAACCCGATGAGCACCGCCTCGCCCGGCGCCCCACGCTCGGACGGCGACGCGGCGGCCTCCAGCCCGCAACGCCTGGCGACGCCCGCCACATCGGCGGACGGTCCGAAATCGCTCGGGGGAAACCACGCGAGGTGAAGGCCGGCGTGCCCGCCCCAGATCAGCGAGGCAGCCCCGAAATGCTGCCGCAGCGCGTCGACCAGCGCAGCGCTGCGGCTGGCATAGGCCTTGTCCAGCCGGTGGACGTGTCGTGCGTAGCCGCCACCGTTCAACAGTTCGGCCAGCGCGGTCTCCTCCAGCCAGTGCCGGCTGTCGTCGATCAGCGCCCGGGCGGCGAGTGCCTGGGATATCAGCCGGTGCGGCATGACCATGTAGGCGAGCGTCACCCACGGTCCGAGCGACGCACCGAACCCGCCGATCAGGCACACCGACTCCTGCCGGTCCAGGCTCATCAACGGCGGCGTATGGACATTGTCGTAACGGAGATCGCCGTCGCAGTCCTCTTCCAACACCAGGGCGTCGGCACGTCCCGCCCATTGCAGCAGCGCTGCGCGACGTTCCTCGGCAAGTGCCACGCCGAGTGGCCGCTGATGCACCGGGGTCACGTACAGCAATGCCGCTGGCCCCTCGGGCAGCCGCTCGGTGCGCAGTCCGCTGGCGTCCACCGGAACGCGGACCACATCGGCGGCCGCCCTGGTCAGGGCGCCCGCGGTCAGCGGATCGCAGGGATCCTCCACCACGGCCCGCGCGCCTGGCCGCAACGCCACCTGAAGGGCGACATGCAGCGCCTGCTGGCGTCCGTTCACGATCACCACCTGGTCCGGCGCAATCGCCAGCCCGCGCGACGTGGACAGCCACGCGGCGATGCCGGTGCGCAGCGCAGGACTGCCGTCCGGCAGCTCGGCGCCGAGCTGCCGGCCGATGCGGTCGAGCGCGCCACGGATCAGCGTGCGCCAGCGCACCGCGGGGAACAGCGACGGGTCGGCATGACCAACCCCGGCCTCGGTCCAGGCGCGCGGCTGTCGGGCGGGGGGCGCGAGCGGCGTCTGCCGCTCCGCCAGTCCCGTGCCCTGGTGCAACGACGGGCGAGACACGAAGGTCCCTTTCGCCGGCATCGTCTCGAGGTAGCCTTCGGCGATCAGCCGCTCATAGGTCAGCACGACGGTGATACGCGATATAGCGTATTGTTCCGCGAGCATACGGGTGGAAGGCATGCGCGAACCTGGCGCCAGCCGCGCGGAGGCGATGAGGTCGCGCAATTGGTCGTAGAGCTGCCGCTGCAGCGGCTGATCGCGCGCAAGGCTGAGCGGAAGCCGCACTACGCAGCTCCTGACCGCGTTGGATGAGCGCGTGACATGCTGCGGCCTGCCGGCATCGACCTGAACTCCCCGAGTGCCCAAGTGTCGTCGAAGTCGCTTTTGTCAACCTCGCCAAGTTCCGCAAAATCGTTCGTATTACGACTTGATCGCCGCGGGCCAGAAATATAGGGTGTTGACAGACTGCCGCGCAGAGACCCATTGGTTTGCCGCCAGATCGCGGTGGACCGGTCGGTCGCTGGCGCCTCATGAGGGCATACCAAATATGGTCGCATTTGCTGCCTATTGCCGGCAGTCGCTGGACGCCATCCGCGCACAGGGGCGTTATCGCGAATTCACCTCGTTGCAGAAGCAGGCCGAGCGTTTTCCGTATTACCGCCGCGGCGACGGCTCCGAGGTCCTGGTCTGGTCCTCCAACGACTACCTCGCCATGGGCGGCCACCCCATCGTGGTAGAGGCCGCCTGCCAGGCCGCGCGCACTATGGGCGCCGGTGCCGGCGGCACGCGGAACATCAGCGGCACCAGCCCATTGCACGACGCGCTCGAGGCAGAACTCGCTGCGCTGCACGGCAAGGCGGCGGCGCTGTTGTTCACCTCGGGTTTCGTGTCCAACCACGCCACGCTCTCGACCGTGCTGAACAGCCAGCCCGCCGGTCCCGGCAATCCATGGCACGTGTACTCAGACGCCAAGAACCACGCGTCGATGATCGCCGGGATCAAGGGCTCGAAGGGCATCTGCCACATCTTCCGTCACAACGACACGGCGCATCTCGAGGAACTGTTGCGCGCCGCGCCGGCCGGAGCGCCACGACTGATCGCATTCGAATCGGTGTATTCGATGGATGCCGACATCGCGCCGATCGAGGCGATCTGCGATATTGCCGAACGTTACAGTGCCGTGACATACCTCGACGAGGTGCACGCGGTGGGGATGTACGGCGCGAACGGCGGCGGTGTCTCCGAGCGCGACGGGGTGGCGCATCGCATCGACATCATCGAGGGCACGCTCGCCAAGGCGTTCGGCTGTCACGGCGGCTATATCGCGGGCGACGCCGATGTCGTCGACTACGTCCGTTCGGTGGCGCCCGGCTTCATCTTCACGACCTCGCTGCCGCCGATGACCGCCGCCGCCGCACTGGCCAGCGTGCGCCACGTGAAGGCCGACCACGCGCGGCGCGCCCGGCTGTTCGAGCGCGCCGACGCGCTGAAGCATCGCCTCGATGCCGCCGGCCTGCCACGCATCGCGTCGGCCAGCCACATCGTACCGCTGCACGTCGGCGAGGCTGCGCTGTGCAGGGAGGTCAGCCGGCGCCTGCTCGACGAGTACGGGATGTATGCCACGCCGATCAATTACCCCACGGTGCCGATCGGCGAGGAACGGCTGCGCTTCACCCCCACGCCGCTGCACACCGACGCCATGATGACGGCGCTGGTCGACGCGCTGGGTGCCATCATGGCGCGGGCGCGACGCGCCGCCGCCTGATACACGCCCGGCGATGATCACCGAACTCGGCCACTTCGCGCTCATCCTCGCGCTCTGCGTCTCGCTGACGCAGTCGCTGGTGCCGCTGATCGGGGCGGCGCGCGGCAACCTCGCGTGGATGGCCGTTGGCCGGAACGCAGCATTGGTGCAGTTCGCGCTGGTGGCGCTGGCGATGGCGGCGCTGATGCACGCCTACGTCACCTCCGACTTCTCGGTGGTCAACGTCGTGGAGAACAGCCACACCGACAAACCGTTGCTCTACCGGATCACCGGGGTGTGGGGGAACCACGAAGGATCGATGGTCCTGTGGGTGTTCATGCTCGGCGTATGCAGCGCGGCGCTGGCTTTGTTCTCCGGCAACCTGCCGCCTGATCTGCGCGCGCGCGTGCTCGCCGTCCAGGGTATGATCGCCACCGGCTTCCTGTTGTTCATCCTGCTCACCTCCAACCCGTTCCTGCGCACATGGCCGCCGGCGGCGAACGGCCACGGCCTCAATCCCGTGCTGCAAGACCCTGGTCTCGCGTTCCATCCGCCGTTCCTCTATCTCGGCTATGTCGGCTTCTCGGTCGGCTTCGCGTTTGCGGTCGCCGCGCTGATCGAAGGCCGCGTGGATGCCGCATGGGCGCGCTGGGTCCGGCCGTGGACGCTCGCCTCCTGGTGCGCCCTGACCATTGGCATCGCGATGGGAAGCTGGTGGGCCTACTACACGCTGGGCTGGGGCGGCTGGTGGTTCTGGGACCCGGTGGAGAACGCCTCGTTCATGCCGTGGCTGGTCGGCACTGCGCTGATCCACTCGTCGATCGTGGTGGAGAAGCGCGACACCATGAAGAGCTGGACCATCCTGCTGGCCATCATCACATTCTCCCTGTCGCTGGTCGGCACCTTCCTGGTGCGCTCCGGCGTGCTGACGTCGGTGCACTCGTTCGCCACCGATCCGGCCCGCGGCACCTTCATCCTGCTGCTGCTGGTGGTCGCGATCGGCGGCTCGCTGACGCTCTATGCGGTCCGGGCGCCGTCGCTGAAGGGCGGCGGGCTGTTCGCACCGGTCTCGCGCGAGGGCGCGCTCGTGCTGAACAATCTGCTGCTGTCCTGCGGCTGCGCCACGGTGCTGCTCGGCACGCTCTATCCGCTGTTCCTGGACGTGGTGGGCGGGCCGAAACTGTCGGTCGGCTTTCCGTTCTTCAACCGCACCTTCGTTCCGCTGATGGTGCCGATCATCCTGGCGGTCGGCATCGGCCCGATGCTGTCATGGAAGCGCGGCGATCTGCTTGGCGCGCTGCAGCGCCTGGGAGCGGCGTATGTCGCAGCGGCCGTCGCGGTGATGGTGGCGTTCTATGTCACGCATGGCGGCCCGATCCTGGCGGTGCTGGGCTTCGGGCTCGCCGCGTGGACCGGTGCCGCCGTGGTGGTGGAATGGGCCGAGCGCGTCCGCCTGTTCCGCGCCCCGGCCGCCGACAGTCTGCGCCGCGCCATCCATCTGCCACGCGCCGCCTATGGCATGAGCTTCGCGCATTTCGGCCTGGCGGTATCGATCGCCGGTTTCTCCGCCTCGGCGTTCGATGTCGAGGCGATCGAGACAGTTCGTATCGGCAGCGACCTGAAGGTCGCAGGCTACGTATTGCGTCTCGCCGATGTACAACGGTTGCCTGGACCTAATTATATCGCTGACGATGCGACTGTGGAAATCAGCCGCGACGGGGGGTTGGTCGCGGTGGTGCACCCCGAGCGGCGCTTCTTCCCGCTGCAGCAGCAGACCACGAGCGAGACCGCGATCCGTACCAACCTGCTGTCGGACCTCTATGTCGCGCTGGGTGAAAGCGACGATGCCGGCAACTGGACGCTGCGCGCCTACTGGAAGCCGCTGGTGCCGTGGATCTGGATGGGTGCGGTCATCATGGCCTTCGGTGGCATGGTCAGCCTGAGCGACCGGCGCTGGCGGATCGGCGCTGCGGCGCGTGCCCGCCGCAGCGGCCCCCTGTTGCAACCTGCCGCGGGCGAGTGACACCGATGCGCCGTGTGCTGTTCCTGGCGCCGTTGTTGGTGTTCATGGTGCTCGCCTGGTATTTCGCATCCGCGCTGCGGCCCGACCGCAATCCGCAGGAGCTGCCATCGGCGATGATCGACAAGATGGCGCCGGCATTCGACCTCGCAGGCCTGCACGGTGAAGGCGTCGCCCGCGACGCGTTGAAGGGCGCGCCGGTGCTGATCAACTTCTTCGCTTCCTGGTGCGTGCCGTGCCGCGTGGAGCACCCGCTGCTGATGCGGCTCGCCGAACAGGAGCACGTCGCCATCTACGGCATCGACTACAAGGACAAGCCGGAGGACGCGACGAAACTGCTGGCGCAATTCGGCGACCCCTACCGGCGGGTTGGCCTGGACCAGGACGGCCGCGTCGGCCTGGACTTCGGCGTCTACGGCGTGCCGGAAACCTACGTCCTCGATGGCGCGGGAAAGATCCGCAAGCGCTTCGTCGGCCCGCTGACCGCCGCTCAGGTGGACAACGACCTGCTGCCGCTGCTGCACAGTCTGCGCAGGTCATGAGGCGCGTTGCCTTTGCGATCATGCTGTTGCTCGCGCTCGGATTGCGCGCGTTCGCGGTCGAACCGGCCGAGCGGCTGGCTGATCCCGCGCTGGAGTCACGCGCGCGGGCAATCAGCGCGACACTGCGGTGCCTGGTCTGCCAGAACGAATCGATCGACGATTCCGGCGCGAGCCTGGCGCACGACATCCGCGTATTGCTGCGCGAAAGGCTGCTCGCCGGCGACACCGATGTGCAGGCACGTCAGGCGATCGTCGATCGCTATGGCGATTTCGTATTGCTGGACCCGCCTGTGAAGCCCGCCACCTATCTACTGTGGTTCGGACCCGCCGGGATGCTTCTGGCGAGCCTCGTCGGCACCGTTGTATGGCTGCGCCGCCGTCCGGTTGCGACGCCAAGCGTTGCGCCGCTGACGCCGCAGGAACAGGTGCGCCTCGAAGGGCTGCTGCGCGAGGCCGATTGCTGATGCTGCTTGTCGTCGTGCTTGCCGTGGTCGCGCTTGGCGCGCTGGCGCTGGTTTGCCTGCCGCTGCTGCGGGGCGCGCGGGGTGTCGCCGAGCGAGCGCAATTCGACCGTGTCGTCTACCGCGATCAGCTCCGCGACGTGGAGCGCGACCTCGCGCGTGGCGTGCTGAACCCCAACGAGGCCGAGTCCGCACGGCTGGAGATCCAGCGCAGGCTCCTTGCGGTGGATGAGGTTTCGCCAGGCAGGAATCTGACGTCGCGCCGCAGCCTGCGTCTCTCAGCCATCGTTGCCCTGGCGACGGCTTGCGGCGCGGGTGGGTTGTACTGGTGGTTCGGTGCAGCCTCGCTGCCCGACGCGCCCTACGTGATGCGGGTCGCGCAACGGACCGACACGCGGCCGGGCGCTCAGCATCTCGACATGCAGGATGCCGCCTCGCGGCTCGAGCAGAGGCTCCGCTCGGATCCCTCGAACGCGGAAGGCTGGCTGTTGTACGCGCACACCGTTGCGTCGCTGGGCAATTGGCCGAAGGCAGCCGATGCGTATCGCCACGCGATCGATCTTGGCCAGAAGGCGCCGGATGTGCTCGCCGGCTATGGCGAGATGCTGGTGCTTGCGGCGGAAGGGATCGTGCCGCCGGCGGCGCGCGAAGCCTTCGCCACAGCGCTCGCGGCAAATCCGAAGCACGACGTCGCGCGCTATTACCTCGCCCTGGCCGACAGCCAGGCCGGCGACGATCCCAAGGCGATCCGTGCATGGCTGGCGCTGGCCGCCGATATTCCCGACGACTCGCCGATGCGCGAGTCGATCTCGCGCGGTATCGCCGCGGCGGCCAAGGCCGGCAGCCTTGCCGTGCCGCCTCTGCCGAAGGGCACGCCGCCGCCACCCGGCCCCACCGAGGACCAGATGGCCACCGCCGCGCAGATGCCGGAAGCGCAGCGCAACGAGATGATACGCGGCATGGTGGCGCAGCTCGCCGCGCACCTGGACAGCGAGCCTGGCGATCTGGACGGCTGGCTGCGTCTCGGCCGCTCCTATTCGGTACTTGGCGAGACCGACAAGTCGGTCGATGCCTATGCCCATGCACAAAAGCTTCGACCGGACGATGTCGACATCAAGCTGCTGGCGTTCCGGGCGATGATCGCCGGGCTGCAGCCGACCGACATCCTGCCGCCGCGGGCCCTGGCGCTGCTGCGAGAGGTCGCGACAACAGCGCCCGACCAGCCGGAGGTGCTCTGGTATCTTGGGGTCAACGCTGCGCGCGTCGGCCGCCCTGACGAGGCGCGCAGCAACTGGTCGAAGCTGCTGAGCGAACTGCCGCCGGACGGGGAAGACAGCAAGCTGGTCAAGAGCGCACTGGACTCACTTCCAGGGAAGTGAGTCCAGGTTCGCGCGCTACACCGTCTGCAGGATCGCTTCCTGCTTCATCTCCGGCGTCAGCTCCACGCGCCAGTCCTTGCTGCGCGGCAGCACCGCCTCGTGTGCCCGCAGCCCGTAGTAGCTGGTGCCGGTGCCGTCAGGTGAACCGCCCGCCTCCACCGTCTTCACCGCCTGACGCAGCAGCTTGCGCGCCTGGATGATCGCCTTGTCGGCCGGGCCGAGATGCTCCTTCGAACGATCGACGATCCGCCCCATGCTCTCCTGGAGCGCGCGGTCCTGCGCGTTGATGCCGTCGATGCCTGAGAAGGTCTCGGTCCGCTGCACATCGCGGTCCAGCAGGTAGTCGTTGGAGCGGTTCGCCTTTGACCGGAACGTCAGCGGATCGACATGCAGCGGTCCGTTGCCGAGCCCGCGCTCGAGCTTGTCCTCTTCAGTCAGCGGTCCGTCGGGACAGTAGCTCCAGTTGTAGACCATGCAGTTCCCGTCATCCATCGGCACCCAGATGTGGCCGGCATCGAGATCCAGGCCGCTCTCCGAACGCGATGGCCTGATCTGGTGGAACGGCATGATGAAATGATAGGTGCGGATGTGTACATCGTCGCTGCCATCCAGCGGCCGGATGCCGGCGTACTGGTAGCCGTAGTCGGTGACGTCGACGACGAGCTTCGGCGCCTTGCCGCGCACGAACGGGTTGGATGGCTTGATGCCGCCGCGCTTGGAGGCGTCCGTCAGCAGCCGGTGCAGGATCGGTGCGTGAGAGGTGTCGATGCCGCCTTCCAGCGCCTGTAGCCAGTTGCACTCCTCGATCACCTTGGTGACGTGGCGATTGGCCTCCGGCGCCTGCGTCCAGGCGAATTTTGGCAGCGGCGGCATCTTCTCCGCTGGGCCGAGATACGCCCATACGATGCCACCGAGCTCGCAGGTCGGATACGCGGTGACCCGCACCTTGTGCTTGAAGTCGTACTCCTCCGGTTCGTTCATCATGTCGATGCAGGCGCCGGAGACGTCGAACTTCCAGCCATGATAGATGCAGCGCAGGCCACATTCTTCGTTGCGCCCGAAATACAGCGAGACGCGACGGTGCGGGCAGAATTCCTCGATCAGGCCGATGCGGCCCTCGGTGTCCCTGAACGCCACCAGGTCCTCGCCGAGCAGGCGGACGCGTGCCGGCGGGCCATCGGGCTCGGCGACTTCGCGCGAGAGCAGCGCGGGAAGCCAGTACATGCGCATCGCGTTGCCCATGGGGGTGCCCTGTCCCACCCGGGTGACGAGTTCGTTTTCCTCGCGTGACAGCATCAGCGTGCTCCTTCCCTGAACTACAACCAGCCTAGACCGAGGCTGCCACCGCGACAACGCGGGTTCCTTGTCATTGCGAGGAGCGAAAGCGACGAAGCAATCCCCATGGGGTGAGAACCTTCAGGGGGCTTCGCTTCGCTCGCAATGACACGAGGCGGGTGACCCCATGGCCCAACCGTCAGCGCCGCATTGCGTCCCACCACGGACACACGCCGCTCATCCGGTGAAAGTTGCCCTCCATCACCTGCAGCGGCGCGCGTATCGCGTCCGGCGCTGCCATGGGAGGCGCGCCGTCGGGCCCCATCGCATCGAACAGGCCGTGATGGCCCCAGAAGCTGGCAACGGATGTCATCTCCTCCGGCTGCCACGTTGCATCGTCGACCTCCACACCGCCCCAGCCATATTCCACGAGGATGTCCGATGGCGTGTGCATATAGAATGACGTGACCAGGTCGTTCGGATGCCGGCCGAGCGTTGCGACGATGCGGTCCTTCTCGCCCTGAGCGATGTCGTAACCCTGCCCGACATCGTCGAACGAATACAGTTCCACCATGAGGTGGTGCATGCCGGTGTGCGGTGCCTCGAACAGCGCCACGCTGTGATGGCGTGGGTTCGCATGCAGGAAGTACGCGGTGATCGGCTTTCGGATGAAGTCGCTGATGCGGAAGCCCAGCAGGTCGCGATAGAACGCCAGCGCCGGTTCGATGCTGGTCACCATCAGCACCGCATGGCCCATGCCGAGCGGCCCGGTGCGGAAGCCGGAGATGGAGCGGCCGGGACGGAACGGCTCGTCGGCGATCTGCGCCCCGTGGAACGCCTCCAGCCGATTCCCTGACGGATCGGCGAACGAGATCAGGCCGCTGACGAAGCGCTGATCGGCGAGCGTGCCCGGCTCGCGCTTCACGGCGACGCCAGCCGCTTCAAGGCGCGCGGCAAGCGCATCGAGTGCCCTGGCGTCGGCAACCTCCCAGCCGAAATAGCGCTGCCCTTCCGGCATGGAGCTATCGATCACCAGCCGCTGCTTGCGATCGTCCATACGGAATGCGCGCACGCCGGCGCCGCGATCCACCGCCTGCATGCCGAGCCAGTTGGTCGCGTAGTTCGTCCAGTCGTCCAGCTTGCCCGTGCCGATGCCGAGATAGCCGAGTGCCTGGATGCTCATGTTTGGTACCTCCTGCCAGCGATATTATCACGCCGCGATGCGCGCCGCATCCTGTCCGCTGATCCAGGCGCCCGCGACGGTGCCGGCCATCCCGTTGTGGCAGGCCTCCCCGGCGAACAGCAGACGACCGTCCGCCAATGGCTGGGCCAGCGCGATGCGCGCATCGGCATCGCCCGGCCGCACGAAGGAATAGGCGCCGCGCACGAACGGATCGGCGTCCCAGCGCGTGACCAGCGTCTGGCCGCCGCCGAACAGCCGATCCACCCGGCCGCCAAACAGCGCACGCAACTGCCCGAGCGCGAAATCCACTGCCGCCGCCTCGCCGGCGCGCGCCAGTTCCCAGGCGACCGGGCCGCCGACCCAGCCCTGAACGTAGTCGCGCTTATAGGGCCAGCACTGAAACCCCATGGTGGGATCGCCGCTGCGCTTCACTTGGCGGTCGACCGAGCAGTGCAGTGGCAGGTCGAGCCGATCCGGTCCAGTGGCACGCAACGCCACCTTCATCGCCAGCCCCATCGGCAGCGCATGGATCGAGGACAGCACCTCTGGCGGCAAGGGCGGATCGAACGCGATCGCGCCGGCCGCCAGCACGCCGGTGGAAACGGTAACGATTGCCGAGCGCGCAGTGACCCGGCCACGTAGCGTCTCGACCGACACTCCGGAGCCATTCCAGGACACCTTCGTCACCGGTGTCGCCCACCTGATGTCGAGGCCCTCGCCAAGACGACGGGCGACGAAGGCGCCGATGCCGCCCTGCGGCACCAGGTTGCTGCCCGACAGCAGGTTGCGATACCAATCGCGCAGGCTGAACTCCTCGGCGCCGGCACAGCAGATGATCGGGCCTTCCCATGTCTCGACCGTCACTGCCCACGGATCGTCCGGCATGGACCGCGCCACCTCCGCCATCGGCACATCGTCGCGCGTGCGCAGGATGTCGGCGGCCCTGTCCTCATAGCGCTGCCAGGCGCCGCCGTAGTCGGCATATTCCTCCGCCGTTGCCTCGCGCGTGCCGACAAAGGTGCGTTCCACCCGCAGTTCGTCGGAGCGCAGCAACGTGTCGCCCACCGCGCGGGCGATCGGCACCAGCGGGTTGATCTCTGCGCTGTGCAGCCACACCGCGCCCATGTCGAACCACACCCCGCCAAGCTGTGCGGGATGCGTGGTCCAGGCGCGCCCGCCGATGCGGTCCGACGCCTCCAGCACGAGCGCGCTGCGGCCGGCGGCGCGCAGGGCCGTCGCTGCGCCCAGCCCGGCCAGGCCGGCGCCGATCACTGCCACATCGACATCTGACACGCCGGCAACCTATCGTGGCGACAGCAAGGAGGCCAGCCATGCCCGATCACGCCCAAATCGGCGCCGACTCCCTGGTCATCGACATGGCGCGCCGGTTCGCCACCGAACGGTTGGCGCCGGGTGCCGCGGCGCGCGAGAAGGCGGGTGCCATCGAGCCGGAGATCATTGCTGAGCTCGGCGAGCTTGGCATCTTCGGTGCGACAACGCCGGCGCAGTGGGACGGATCGGAGATCGATCCGGTGACCTACGCGCTGCTGCTGGAGGAGATCGCCGCCGGCGACGGCTCGGTGTCCACAATGGTGAGCGTGCACAACTCTCCCACCTGCATCATCTTCGACCGGTACGGCACCGATGCGCAGAAGGACCGCTGGCTGCGGCCGTTGGCCACCGGCACCGCGGTGGGCTCGTTCGCGCTGACCGAGCCGCAGGCGGGATCCGATGCGTCGAACCTGCGCACGCGGGCGGTGCGGAAAGGCGACCGGTATGTAATCAACGGGAACAAGCAGTTCATTTCGTCGGCCAGCGTGCCGGGGAGCACGGTGCTGTTCGCGGTCACCGATCCGTCGGCCGGGCGCAAGGGCATCTCGTGCTTCGTCGTGGACAAGGCGGCGTCTGGCTACGTGGTGGTGCGCAAGGAGGAGAAGCTGGGGCAGAAGGCGTCGGAAACCTGCGCGCTGGCGTTCGAGGACATGGAGGTGCCGGAGGACCAGCGCATCGGCGCCGAGGGCGAAGGCTACAAGATCGCGCTGTCCACGCTGGAGAGCGGTCGTATCGGCATCGCGGCGCAGAGCGTGGGGATGGCCCGGGCGGCGCTGGACTATGCTGTGCAGTACGCCAAGGAGCGGCAGGCATTCGGCGGGCGGATCATTGATTTCCAGGCGGTGGGCTTCCGGCTGGCCGACGCCAAGACGAAACTTGAGGCGGCGCGGCAATTGACGCTGCACGCGGCGCGGCTGAAGGCGGAGGGCCAGCCGGCGCTGGAGGCTGCCTGCATGGCGAAGCTGTTCGCTAGTGAGGCGGCGGAGGCGGTGTGCACCGTGGCGATCCAAACTTTGGGAGGGTATGGGTACCTCGCAGATTATCCGGTGGAACGGATCTACCGCGACGTGCGGGTGTGCCAGATCTATGAGGGCACGTCGGATGTGCAGAAGCTGATATTGCAGCGGATGCTGTAGTCATTGTGACTGACGCAAGACAGTCCTCAATGCGTCATTAGAAGGCAAGACCGAAGTTGGATCAGGCGCTGGTCGATGCGCTGCCGCGGCCGTGGCGCACGCTACACCGAAGCCTTCTCATCTTCGCGCAACGCACGCTCCACCGCCTCAGGCTCCCGCGCGATCACTGCCAGGTATGCCAGCATCGCGCTGTCCGGCTGCGTGCGGCCCTGCTCCAGGTCACGCAGCCGCGCGACATTGATCCGGTACACCTCGGCGAACTGCCGCTGGCACAGTCCGGTGCGCGCGCGCACCGACTGCACCCGTCGCGCCAGACGCACCCGCTCCAGCTCCTCATCGGTCAAGGGAGGATTGTCGGGATCGGATTCCGCCGCTGCCGTGATCTCCTCGTCCGTCATGGCATCCAGCCGTGCCCGCGCCTCCTTGCTCATCTTCGGCGGGTTGTTCGGATCGAGGATAAATCGACGCATAAACCCTGGTCTCCTTTACGTTGGATCGACGGGCCGAGATGATCCGAACGGCGCCTTTTCGCTCCGTGTACACCACCGTGAAGAGCTCGCCATCGACGGCTCCGACTGCCTGGCGGCGGAACTCCCCGTCTGCCGCGTGTGAAGCGTCGAAGTCTGCCCGCGTCTCATCAAAAAACACGCGAACCGCAAATTCGAATTCTACGGCATGTTTGGCGAAGTTGCTCGCAGCCTTGGTGTCATCCCATTTGTATCGCTCATCGTTACTCATGCGGGATTTCCGTATAGCTGTCAACCACCCCTGGCAGCAGCTGTGAGTTCCCTTCCATCCCCGCTGGTGATCTACTTTCCGTTAAACTCGCCCGGGAGGCAGCCGCGTCATGAAGTTCATGTGGTTCCACCTGATGCCGTACACCGAACTGCCGGACGACTTCCGCGAGAAGCATCCGTCGGTGTGGGTCGACATCCATTCCTCGCTGTTCGACCCGAAGCGCGCGCACCACATGTACAACGACTTCATGGATGAGCTCGAATACGCTGCCTCCTGCGGCTACGACGCGATCTGCGTCAACGAGCACCATTCCAACGGCTACGGCCTCATGCCCTCGCCCAACCTGATCGCCTCGTCGCTGTCCCGCCGCACCACGAACACGACGATCTGCGTAATGGGCAACTCGCTGGCGCTGTACAACCCGCCAACCCGTGTGGCGGAAGAGTTCGCGATGATCGACTGCATCTCTGGCGGCCGGCTGATCGCGGGATTTCCGGTCGGCACGCCGATGGACGACTGCTTCGCCTACGGCCAGAACCCCTCGCAACTGCGCGAGCGCTATTACGAGGCGCACGATCTGGTGATGAAGGCCTGGCAGCATCCAGACACGTTCGCGTTCAACGGCCGCTACAACCAGCAGCGCTACGTCAACATCTGGCCGCGCCCGGTGCAGCGACCGCATCCGCCGGTGTGGATACCCGGCGGCGGCTCGATCGAGACCTGGCAGTGGTGCGCCGAGATGGACTACGTCTATTCGTTCCTGTCCTATTTCGGACACAAGGTCGGCCGCGCGACCATGGACGGCTATTGGGCGGAGATGGATCGCCTCGGCAAGGACCGCAATCCATATCGCGCCGGCTTCGCCCAGGCGGTCGCCGTGGCGGAGACGCGCGAGCAGGCAATCGAGATCTACACCGAGGCGGCCGAGTACTTCTTCCTTCGCTGCCTGCACGTCGATCCGCGCTTCGCCGCGCCACCCGGCTATACCACCGAGGCCACCATGCGCTTCGGCTACACCAGCCAGGTCAGCGCCGCCGCCGCGCGCTCGCAGATGCGGCCGACCGAGATGAAGGAACTGGTGGATGCCGGCTACCTGGTGATCGGCTCGCCGGACGAGGTGGTGGAGCAGATCGACGAACTCGCCAACAACCTGCATGTCGGGAACCTGATGCTGCTCATGCAGTTCGGCAACATGAGCAAGGAGCTTACCAAGTACAACACGAAGCTGTTCGCCGAACGCGTGATGCCGAAGCTGCACGACAAGTTCGCCGATTACGAACACCGGTGGTGGCCGAAGCCGATGGACACCGCGCAACGCGCCGAGCTGCCGGCCTATGCACCAGCCCACTAACTCCACCCCTGTCATTGCGACGAGCGAAGAGACGAAGCAATCCCCATCGAGTTGTGCGCGCACAGTGTGATGGAGATTGCTTCGTCGGCTACGCCTCCGCTCATGACGAATGATGAAGGACCATCCAATGCGCCTGATGTGGTTCCACCTGATGCCCTACACCGAACTGCCGGCGGGCTTCCGCGACCAGCACCCATCGGTCTGGGTGGACATCCACTCCTCGCTGTTCGATCCGCGTCGCGCGCACCACATGTACAACGATTTCATGGACGAGCTCGAATACGCCGCCGATTGCGGCTTCGACGCGGTGTGCGTCAACGAGCACCATTCCAACGGCTACGGCCTGATGCCGTCGCCCAACCTGATCGCCTCGTCGCTCGCGCGACGCACCACCGACACGGCGATCTGTGTCATGGGCAACTCGCTGGCATTGTACAACCCGCCGACCCGCGTGGCGGAAGAGTTCGCGATGATCGACTGCATCTCCGGCGGCCGTCTGATCGCGGGCTTTCCGGTCGGTTCGCCGATGGACACCTGCTACGCCTACGGCCAGAACCCGTCGTTGCTGCGTGACCGCTACCACGAGGCGCACGACCTCATCCTGCGCGCCTGGACCGATCGCGACACCTTCGCGTTCAATGGCCGCTTCAATCAACAGCGCTACGTCAACATCTGGCCTCGACCGGTCCAGGATCCGCATCCGCCGATCTGGGTGCCAGGCGGCGGATCGATCGAGACCTGGCAGTGGTGCGCCGAAATGGACTACGTGTACTGCTACCTCAGCTATTACGGCTACAAGGTCGGCCGCGACACGATGGACGGTTTCTGGAACGAAATGGCCAAGCTCGGCAAGGACCGCAATCCCTACCGCGCCGGCTTCCTCCAGTTCGTCGGTGTCGGCGAGAGTCGCCAGCACGCCATGGACCTCTACGGCGAGGCGGCGGAATACTTCTACGGCAACTGCTTGCACATCGATCCGCGTTTCGCTGTCCCACCCGGCTATGCGACGGAGGCGACACAGCGACTCGGCCTGCAAAGCCAGGTCGCCAAGGCGGCGTCCTACTCCGACAAGTTCAACAAGCTTGCGCGCGAGATGGATGCCATCGTCGATCTCGGCTACGTCATCATCGGCTCGCCCGACGAGGTGGCGGAGCAGTTGCGCGAGGTCGCGGTCAACCTGAACGTCGGCAACCTGATGCTGCTTCTGCAGTTCGGCAACATGAGCAAGGAGCTGACAAAGTACAACTCACGGCTGTTCGCCGATGCGGTGATGCCTAAACTGAAGCCGCTGTTCAGCGAGTGGCAGCACCGGTGGTGGCCGCAGCCGATGGCGGCCACGCAACGCGCCGCGGTTCCCGCCTACGCGCCGCGTCTCGCTGCGGAATAGATGCCCGATCTGACAACCCGCTGCTGCATTGCCGGCGGCGGGCCCGCGGGCATGATGCTGGGACTGCTGTTGGCGCGCGCCGGCATCGACGTGGTGGTGCTTGAGAAGCATGCCGATTTCCTGCGCGACTTCCGCGGCGACACCGTGCATCCATCGACCATGCAGGTGATGTTCGAGCTTGGCCTGCTGGATGCGTTTCTCGCCCGGCCGCACAGCGAGGTCCGCGAACTCGCCGCGCAGATCGGTAATGAATCTGTCCACATTGCCGACTTCTCGCATCTGCCGACCAAGGCGAAGTTCATCACCTTGATGCCGCAATGGGACTTTCTCGACTTCCTGGCCGAGCAGGCGAAGCGCTACCCGACGTTCCGGCTGCTGATGAGCACCGAGGCCACCGGCCTGATGCGCGAGGGCGACCGCATGGTGGGCGTGACTGCGCAAGGCCCGGACGGCAGGTTGGAGATCAACGCGCACCTGACCATCGCCGCCGACGGCCGCCATTCGACGCTGCGCGACGGGGCGGGCTTCGAGGTCGTCGAATACGGTGCGCCGATGGACGTCCTGTGGCTGCGGTTGTCGAAGTCGCCCAGCGATCCCGGGCAGACGCTCGGGCGGGTGGAGGCCGGCCGCATCTTCATCATGATCGACCGCAACGACTACTGGCAGTGCGCGTTCGTCATTCCCAAGGGCGGCATCGATGCGGTGCATGCGCGCGGACTGGAGGCGTTCCGCGACGAGATCGTGGGTCTGGCGCCGTACCTGCGTGATCGGGTGCACGAACTTGCGTCATGGGACGACGTGAAGCTGCTGACCGTGGCGGTCAACCGGTTGAACACCTGGTTCCGCCCGGGGCTGCTGTGCATCGGTGACGCCGCTCATGCGATGTCGCCGGTCGGCGGCGTGGGGATCAACCTGGCGATCCAGGATGCGGTCGCCGCGGCGAACATCCTGGTGCCGCGGCTGCGCGAGGGTGGCGCCACCGTCGATGACCTCCGCGCGGTCCAGCGCCGTCGTGAGCCGCCGACGCGCAGGACGCAGGCTGTGCAGGTGGCGATCCAGAACCGCATCATCGGCAACGTGCTGGGGCGCGCGACAACGCCGAAGCCGCCGCTCGCGGTGCGTCTGCTGGAATGGTTTCCGGTGCTGCGGCGGCTGCCCGCACGCATCATCGGCATGGGGTTCCGGCCGGAACACATCCGTCACTGATTGCGGCGAATTTCAGCGAAACAGGTTGTACTTCACGATGCAATAAATGGCCCTGAGACCATCCTTCCAACCGATCTTCTTTCCCTGCTGGTAAGTGCGCCCATAATAAGAGATCCCCACCTCGTAGATGCGGCACCCGGTCTTTGCGATCTTCGCCGTGATCTCAGGCTCAAAGCCAAACCGGTCTGAATGATCTCACGCCTGAATACCTTGTAGCAGCTTTCCATATCCGTGAGATTCAGATTGGTGAAGATGTTCGACAGTGTGGTCAGGAATGCATTGCCGAGCCGGTGCCAGTAGTAGAGCACGCGATGCGGCTGGCCGCCCATGAAACGCGAGCCGAAGACGACATCGGCCTTGTCGGTGAGAATCGGCTCCACGAGCCTTGGATATTCCGCCGGGTCATATTCAAGATCGGCATCCTGGATGATCACTATGTCTCCCGTCGCCGCCGCTATGCCGGTACGCAGCGCCGCGCCCTTGCCGCGGTTGACGTCATGATAGAGCACGCGATCGACCAACGGCGCAATTTCTCGTGCGAGAAGTTCGCGGGTGCCGTCCGTCGAGCAATCGTCAATGATGACGACTTCCTTGTCCGGGTAGGGGGCGGCCTGGACTGCGGATACCAGCCTGGCAATCGTGGCCCGCTCATTGTAGCAGGGGATTATGATCGAAAGTTTCACCGAGCCAAGGTATTCCTGAATTACTCGACCATTTCGTCCGAAAAGCATCCGATTCGGCGGGGCAGACTCGCCCCCTTTGCCAGCATACGTCAAGCTGACAACGTCCCAGGCCCACAATGGCCTTGGCACTCACCGAAATCTGGCAATCCAGAACCGTTTCATCGGAGCCGCCATCCGCGGCGCAGACACTGAGGTGGTTTCTTGCACTACGGCGAATGCTGGCGCACGTCCTGAAGGACCGCCAATGGTTGAGACGGATGCGATCACGAGCTGGAGACGCGGGCTATAGCCTTGGCGGGAGCCGGCGGCATGGGTAGGGTGGGAGCCAGCAGGGGTAGCCGACGGCAACGCGCGCCGTCCAACGGACCGGTGGCTTGTTCAGTGCGACCGGCGCACCTGGCCACTCCAGAACCCCGACGATGCTGCGCCGTTGCGGCAGCAGGCGTATCCCCTGCAGATCGGACAATACGCGAATTCCGAGAAGTCCCATCTCTCCGCGCGCATCTGAGAAGGGCCAGTCGTGCATGTGGGTCTCGTCCCAGTCCATCGGCGGCGCGCTGTACTGGATCATCTCCACCTCGTCATCGGGCGCGGCGCGCACTGGCACAATACGAATGGAGAGTATGCCGACGATCACCGCCAACAGAAGCCCATAACGCCATTGCGGCGAACGCGAGAACCGCAGCACAAACAGCCAGGCAAAAATGCCGAGACCCGGCAAGGTCCATTTCAGGTAATGCACCAAGTGGTAAAGCCAGATGTTGCTGGGCGACAGATCGACATAGGCAAAGTACAGCGACCAGTGGACGATGATCAGCAATCCCATCAGGATGAGGGCCACCTGCCGGTGGCGCTGCATGACGAGCAGCACGAGCTCAGCCAGACTCAATACAAACCAAGGAAATGTAGCGAGCAGTCCGAATGTGCCAGGATACCAGGGACGCGGCTCGATCAGCAGCAGATACGTTTTCCAGCCGAGACGGGAGAACGCAAAGCCTATCGTCTGCTCGTGCAGCACGTACGGTGTGGCATGCATGCCGTAGATGCGCAGATAAAGCGCGCCAAACGGCAAGATGACCAGCGCCCCGCCAAGACCGATCCAGCCGAGATGCCGCGCGCGCAGGCCGCCCGTCCGCAATCCTTGAAACAGCATGCACAGCACGACAATTGCGGACAACACTGCATCCACCGGTCGCACCAGCGGTATCGATCCGGCGAGCAGCCCGAAGAGCACAAGGCGCCGCGCATGCCAGGCGTCTCGCCCGGCCAAGAGGCTTGCCGCACTCGACAACAGTAGCCAGATCAAGGCCGCGTTCAGCGAGGACGTCCATGGCTGCGCCCAGGTCTCGCCGATAGATGGATAAGCGAATGTCGTCAGCAAGAAGATCGGCACCGCGGCGAGCGGACCGACACCGATGCGCCGCGTAAAGCTCAGAAAGCCTGCGTAGGCTGCCAGCAGGCAGATGAGATCGAGAAAGAAGAAGCCATGCGCCGGCCATATGCGCACGAAAGGTGCAGCAGCCAGCGAATATCCGAGGGGATACCAATGCGCATCCGGCACCAGATTGCCAGCCAGCAGGTTGCGCGCGGATGCAATGTACTGGCTCTGGTCCCACCACCCCCACCAACCAGCAGGAGACTCAAGCGAGTTGCCGGGCGCCGTTTCGTCGCCGAAGTAGTACATCGCATAGAGCAGCGTAAGCGCGTATCCGCCCCAGCGTGCGATCGGCCAAGCGTCCGACTTCACGCTGGCCGCCGGTCCACCACCCGTCTCGCCTTTCCCACCGATCGTTCGATCGTCGCCGGCGCCTCTACCACGACGCGCGTGGTCAGCCCGATCGTATCCTTGATCCGCGCCACCACTACCTTCGCCTCCGCCTCCAGCAGCACGGGGTCGAAATACTCCGGCCGTGCCTCCACGTGCACAGCCACCACATCCATCCGCCCCTCGCGCGTCAGCACGATCTGGTAATGCCCGCTCAGCACCTCGCTCTTCAGCAACTGCTCCTCGACCTGGGTCGGGAACATGTTGACACCGCGCACGATCACCATGTCGTCCGACCGGCCTGTGACCTTCTCCATCCGGCGCATCGTCCGCGCCGTGCCAGGCAGCAGCCGCGTCAGGTCGCGCGTGCGGTAGCGCACCACCGGCATGCCTTCCTTGGTCAGCGAGGTGAACACCAACTCGCCGCGCTCCCCTTCCGCCAGCACGGCGCCGGTCTCCGGATCGATCACCTCGGGATAGAAGTGATCCTCCCAGATGTGCAGCCCGTCCTTGGTCTCGACGCATTCGTTCGCCACGCCGGGACCCATCACCTCGGAAAGCCCGTAGATGTCCACGGCATCCATCGCGAAGCCCGCCTCGATCTCCTGGCGCATTGCGTTCGTCCAGGGTTCGGCACCGAAGATGCCGATCTTCAGCGAGCAGTCGCGGGCATTCAATCCCTGGCGCTGGAACTCGTCGAGGATCGCCAGCATGTAGCTGGGCGTCACCATGATCACGTCCGGGGAGAAATCGGCGATGAGCTGCACCTGCCGCTCGGTCATGCCGCCTGATACCGGCACCACCGTGCAGCCCAACTTCTCCGCGCCGTAATGCGCGCCAAGGCCGCCGGTGAACAGCCCGTAGCCGTAGGCGACATGCACGATCATTCCTGGCCGCCCGCCGGCGGCATAGATCGAGCGCGCCACCACCTGCGCCCAGGTGTCGATGTCCTTCGCGGTATAGCCGACCACCGTCGGCTTGCCGGTGGTGCCCGATGAAGCGTGAACACGCGCCAGCTTCTCGCGCGGCACGGCGAACATCCCGAACGGATAGTTCGCGCGCAGGTCCTGCTTGGTGGTGAACGGAAACTTCGCGATGTCGTCGAGTTCGCGAAAATCTTTCGGATGCACGCCGGCGCGATCGAACGCGGCGCGGTAGTGCGGCACGTTCGCGTAGGCGTGGTGCAGTGTCCACGCCAGCCGCTCGCATTGCAGCGCAGCGATCTCGTCGCGCGAGGCGGTTTCGATCGCGTCCAACCCAGCCATCTATCCCTCCGCCTTGCCGCGCGCAGTGCGCGTATCGCCACGGAACACCGGCGCCCGCTTCTCCAGGAACCCCTGCACGCCCTCGGCATAGTCGGCGCTTCGCCCAGCGTCGCCTTGCAACTTCTGTTCGAGATCGAGCTGCGCGTCCAACGTGTTGGTCGCGGACGCGGCGAACATGCGCTTCATCGCCGCCAGCGCCTCGGTCGGCTGCGTTGCGAGATGCGCGGCGAGCTTCTCGGCCTCCGGCAGAAGCGCCGCGTTATCCAGCACGCGCCAGATCATCCCCCAGGCTTCGGCGCGCTCCGCGTCCACCGTCTCGCCGAGCATCGCCAGCGCGCGGGCGCGCGCCTCGCCGATCAGCCGCGGCAGAAAGAAGCTCGCGCCCGAGTCCGGCACCAGGCCGATCTTCACGAATGCCTGGATGAAGCGGGCACTGCGTCCGGCCAATACGATATCGCAGGCCAGCGCGTAGCTCGCCCCGGCCCCGGCGGCCACGCCGTTGACTGCGCACACCACCGGCAGCGCCACCGATCGCAGCCGGCGCACCACGCGGTGGTGCAGATCGGCGACCTTGGCGAGATCAGGCGGCCCATCGGGACCAGGCACAACCGCCGGCCCAAGCTCCTGCCCCGCGCAGAAGCCGCGCCCCTCCCCGGTCAGCAGCAGCGCGCGACAGGTGCGGTCCGCCGCCGCATCGTCCAGCGCGGCAAGCAGTGCCGTCAGCATCGCCTCGTTCGCCGCGTTGAGCTTGTCGGGCCGGTTCAGTACCAGCTTGCGCCAGCCCTCGCGGCGCTCGACGCGGATCTCGTCGCTCATGCGCGCCTCCGCCATTCCGACCACGATACCCAGCCCAGGTCAGGCCGCGGTGCTTCGTCCAGCATGCTGATGAACTCCAGCGAGTGCCCGTCCGGATCGTCGAAATACACGCTGGCCGCCGGCATCCAGGTGAGCACGATCGGTTCCTCGATCGGCGTGCCATCTCCCGAACGCGCCGTAATGCCTGCGCGGCGCAACGCGGCAACCGATTCGAACACGTGCTCCAGCGTGACATCGAACGCGATGTGCAGCCGCAGACGCAGCGGCGAGGTACCGATGGACCACAATCCCAACATGGCCTTGTCGGACGACGGCACCCAGAAGAACGCGACCTGGCGGGCCGGAATGCGGTGGGCCAGCGGTAGCCCCAGGACGTCGCGGTAGAAGGCGATCGAGCGATCCAGATCGCTCACCGTCAGGTGCGCCTCGAACAAGCCGCGGATCGGTACGACAGACATGGATACGCCCTCGCTTCAGGCGGGACGGTAGGGGATGCGGCGAGCGGATGGTAGGGCGGCCGGGGTGGCGGAATTCCTGTGAATACCATGGATGCAGATGAAGCAATCGGCGACAGTGACACGGTTCCGTGCACTGTGATGGCGGCGATTCTGGCGCGTTGAGCATCCCCGGCCTTGCTCGTCGGTATGATGCGCAACAATATTCCAAGGTCCGCGGTCAGCCCCGGCACCATCCATTCGTCGTAGCGGCCGCTGCGCAGCTTCGGTGCTATTTGGCCAACTCCCCGTGCGCGGCTTCGCCTCACATGGCAAGATCGCGGTCGAACGCCTAAGTTCCTTGGACGCTTCACAGCGAGAGATGACCCGGATGGACATTGGTCTCGGCCACACGACCACCACGCTGGAGAGTCGCCTCACCGACCTCGACACACCGATCCTGCTGTCCGGCATCCAGGCGCTGGTGCGCGTACTGCTGGAACAGTCCCGATTGGATCGCGCCGCCGGCCTCAACACCGGCGGTTTCGTTTCCGGCTATCGCGGTTCGCCGCTCGGCGGGCTGGATCGGGAGCTTTGGCACCGCCAGACACTGCTGGCCGCGCGAAACATCCACTTCCAGCCGGGCGTCAACGAAGACCTCGCCGCGACCATGCTGTATGGCACGCAGCAGATCGACGCCTTCCCCGGCAAGCGCGTCGATGGCGTGTTCGGCCTGTGGTACGGCAAAGGCCCTGGTGTCGACCGGGCCGGCGACGCGCTGCACTGCGGCAATTTTCTCGGCACCGCGAAGCATGGCGGCGTTCTTGCGGTGTCGGGCGATGACCACGGCGCGCATTCCTCGACCTATCCGCACCAGACCGAGCACGTCTTCGAGGGCGTGTTCATCCCGGTGCTCAACCCATCGTCGGTACAGGACATTCTCGACCTCGGGCTGGCCGGCATCGCGCTGTCGCGCTTTTCCGGACTTTGGATCGCGCTGAAGACCACGGCGGAGACCGCGGAACAGGCTGCCACGCTCATCGTCCCCGCCAGCCGGACCTTCGTCACGCCGGACTTCGCGCTGCCGCCGCACGGGCTGAACTACGATCCGCACATGCACTTCCCGGCCGAGCGCGCCGAACTGGAACGGCGGGTGGTGCAGGAACGCATTCCGGCTGCGTTGGCCTGGGCGCGCGCCAACCGGCTGGATCGCCAAATCTTCGGCCGCGACGATGCGCCGATCGGTATCGTGACCGTGGGCCGCGCGCATGCCGACGCGATGCATGCGCTGCGGATGCTCGATCTGGCAGGCCATGCGCAAATCGCGCTCTACAAGGTGGCGATGACCTGGCCGCTGGAGACCGAAGGCCTGCGCCAGTTCGCCCGCGGCAAGCGCGCGATCCTGGTGGTGGAGGAGAAGCGCAGCTTCGTCGAGTCGCAGATCCGCGATGCCCTGTACCACCTGCCGGCCGACCAGCGTCCCGAGGTCAGCGGCAAGACCGGTCCCTCCGGGGCGCCGCTGCTGTCGCCGCTGATGGAGCTGTCGCCCGAGATCGTCGCTACCGGCCTGGCCGCCTTCCTATGCTCGGCCGGGCTGAACATCGCCGACCCGCCGGCGCCACGCATGCCGCAGCGTCCACCGGGCCTGTTGCGCCGCATTCCCGCGTTCTGCGCCGGTTGCCCGCACGGCACCTCGACACGGCTACCCGAGGGCAGCTTCGCCACCGCCGGCATCGGTTGCCACTTCATGGCGCTGGACGAAAGCGATCAGACCCGCACCTTCACCCAGATGGGGGGCGAGGGCGCGCCGTTCGTCGGCATGGCGCCGTTCACCGACACGCCGCACGTATTCGCCAACATGGGCGATGGCACCTACACGCATTCCGGCATCATGGCGATCCGCCAGGCAGTCGCGGCCGGCACACGCATGACCTACAAGCTGCTGGTCAACGACGCGGTGGCGATGACCGGCGGGCAGCCGGCGGAAGGCAATTTTTCCATCGCACAGTACGCCGCGCAGATCGCAGCGGAAGGCGTCGCTCGCATCGCGCTGGTCGCCGACGATGCGGACCGCCTGCCGCCGGCCTCGGCGCTGCCGGCAGGCACCACGCGTCATGTGCGGACCGAGCTCGATGCGGTGCAGCGCGACTTGCGCGAGTACGACGGAGTCTCCGTGCTGATCTACGACCAGGTCTGCGCCACCGAAAAACGCCGCAGGCGCAAGCGCGGCAAGATGGCGCAGCCGGAGCAGAGCGTCGTGATCAACGAGCAGGTCTGCGAGAACTGCGGCGACTGCTCGGCGCAATCGAGCTGTATCGCAATCGAACCGGTTGAGACATCGCTCGGCCGCAAACGCCGGATCAATCCGACAAGCTGCAACGTCGATCTGTCCTGCCTGAAAGGGTTCTGCCCGAGTTTCGTCACCGTCGCCGGCCCGCCGCGTGCGCCCGACGCCGACCCGCATTGGCAGGCACGCGAGGGCGAACTGTCGGCGGACCTGAAGCAGCCGGTCATACCCTCCACGGCCAAGCCATGGCGCGCGCTGTTCGCCGGCATCGGCGGCGGTGGCATCGTCACCTCGGGCGCCATCCTCGCGATGGCGGCGCATCTCGAAGGCAAGGTGGTGCGCACGCTCGACTACACCGGGCTGGCGCAGAAGAACGGCACCGTGGTCGCCCATGTGCAGATCGCCGATGAAGAGGCGTCGCTCGATGTCGTGCGGATACCTCTGGGCACCGCCGATGTCATGATCGCCGCCGACCTGGCGGTCGCAGCCGGACCTGGCGTGCTGGAGCGCAACGCATCGTCCGCCGCGGTGATCGGCAATCTGGACCTCGCCGCCACGGCGGCGTTCAAGCACGACGCCAATCTGCTGATCGACGCGGTGCTGCACCAACGCACGATCGAACGCGCCACCGACGCTGGCGCGTCCACGTATCTCCACGCGGTCCGTCTGGCCGAGCACCTGTTCGGCAACGCGCAGGCGATGAACACGATGCTGCTGGGGCTGGCATGGCAGCGCGGCCTGATACCGGTGGGCGAAGCGGCGATCCTGCGCGCGATCGAGTTGAACGGCGCAGCGGTGTCGCTCAATCGGCGCGCCTTCCTGTGGGGCCGCATACTTGCGGAGCACCCGGCGCTGGAAGACGACATCCTGGTGCATACGCTGGAGACGCCACCGGCCACACTGGACGCATTGATCGAGGCGCGTGCCACGGCACTGGTGGCATACCAGAACACGGGGCTGGCGAACCGTTACCGGGCGCTGGTCAACGAGGTGATCGCGCGCGAAACGCAGGTGCTGGGCGAGGCGGGGCGGCTGTCGCGCGCCGCGGCCGAGGGTCTGTACCGCGTGATGGCCTACAAGGACGAATACGAGGTGGCGCGGCTGCACGCCGCCGCCAGCTACGGCGAGAAGCCGCGGTTCCATCTGTCGCCGCCGCTCATCGCCGGCATCGACCCGGCCACCGGCCGTCGGCGCAAGATCGCGCTCCCGGGATGGCTCGCCCTGCCGCTGTTCCGCGTGCTGCGACATGGGAAGCATCTGCGCGGGACGGCGCTCGATCTGTTCGGTCGCCAGAACGAGCGGCGGATGGAGCGGTTGCTGATCGATCAGTACATCGGCGACCTTCGCGCCGCGCTGGCCGCGCTGCGACCCGACACGCTGGATGTCGCGGTGGCGATCGCGCAGTTGCCCGACATGATCCGAGGCTTCGGGCCGGTGAAGGATGCCAACCGGCTCAAGGCGGAGGAGCAGCGTCGCGCGCTGCTGCCGCGCCTTGCCGCCGCCCCGTTGCCGGTGGCGGCGGAGTAGCGCCTTACCCGGGGCGACGCCTCAGGTCGGGATGCCGAGCAACCGTGCGGCGGTGCCGCCCAGGATGGCGATCCGCTGATCGTCGGTGAGGCCCGGCGTGTTGAGCACGAGATCGACCTCCGTGCTGGTCCACGGGAACGGGTAGTCGGTCCCGATCATGATCCGGTCAGGTCCGGTCTCGGCGATCAGGTGGCGCAACGCCTCGGGCGTGAAGATGATCGTGTCGAAGTAGAGCTGCCCGTCGCGCAGATATGACGTGGGGTTCTTCTTGGGCAGCGGTCCGACCCGGTCAGGGAAGCAGCGGATCACCGCGTCGGAACGGTTGGCGTAGGACGGCAGGAAGCCGCCGCCGTGCGCGGCACAGATCTTAAGGCCGGGGAAGCGGTCGAGCGTGCCTTCGAAGATCAGGTGCGACAACGCAATCGTGGTTTCCAGCGGATTGCCGATCGTGTTGGTCAGCAGGCCGCTGCCCGCGAGCCGGCCTGAGGGTTCCAGTTCGCGCGTGCCCAGCGGATGCATGAAGACGAGAACGCCGAGTTCCTCGCACTTGGCCCAGAAGGGGTGGAATCGGGGGTTGGCCAGTTCCTCGCCGGCGACGCTGCCGCCGACGCCGACGCCGCGGAAACCCAAGGTCTTGACCGCATATTCGACCTGCTCGGCTGCCAGCTCGGGGTGCTGCAGCGCCGCGGTCGCGAAGGCGACGAAGCGGTCGGGGCTGGCGGCGCAGAATTGCACCAGGGTCTCGTTCTGGATCTTTATGAGTTGGGCGGCGGAGTCGCGGTCGGCGCGATACCAGTAGGGGTTGATGCTCAGCGCCTCGACGTCGATGCCCTGCGCGTCCATCGCCGCGATGCGGGTGCTCGTGTCGTGCATGAGCAGGGCCGGCGCTTCGAGCGGATGGTTGATGATCGCGGCGGCGGCCGGGACGATGCAGTGCGCATGGACGTCGATGGTCTTGATGCGCTTGCCGTTGATGACGGTTTCGCGTCGACGGGGCTGCGGCGGTGTGGCGGGGCTTTGCGATATGCTGCCTATGGCGCAGGGGATGAATGCCAGTGCGGATAGGGTGGTCGCAAGCAGATCGCCAGTTATCGACATTGCCATACTCGTCTCCCTTTCATGTGGTGCGCCACGCCAGACCATCCCACGATGGCGGACGGGCTCACGTCAACTCGTCCAGCAGCGCCTTCGCCTCTTTCAGATCGGCGGTATCGAAGCCTTCGGTGAACCACCCGTAGACCGGGGCGAGCAGATCGCGGGCTTCGGTGCGCTTGCTCCGATCGCGCCGCAGACGTGCCAGGCTGATAGCCGCCCGCAGCTCCAGCGACCTGGCGTTCTGCTGGCGGGCCTTCGCCAGAGACCGCGCGAAGCAGACCTCAACATCCGCGGCCGGCGCGCCTAGCACTCGATACAGCTCGCCTTCGACTCGATCGAGCTCCGCTTCCCACAGATGCTCCTCATGACGAACAACCAGATCCTTTGCGTCGCTGATCACCTGCAATCCAGCTTCGGCCTGGCCTGATCGAGCATGGGCTTCGGCCAGCATACAGAGGTAGCGGGGTTGGTACCATCCGACATCAAGCGCGGCGCGATCGGCGGCATTCCTGCGCATGAGCGCGATCCCCGCATCGGCATCACCCTGCTGTGCCATTGCCCAACCGCGGAGGATCAGGCCGTTCACGCGCCAATATCCCAGACTGTGCCGTTCGGCCAGGTCGATGATCGCATCGGCGTGCGCCTGCACCGTTGCGACCTCGGTGAGGAGTTCTGCCAGTCCGGCGCCAGCGAAATTGTGCACATGGGCCGTCAGGTTTGCCTGGTCCAATTCCGCCGCACACCGAAACGCCGCCGAGCTGGAACGGCGCGCCTGATCGGGAAACCCCAACATCCAGAGGACCGGGGCAAGGTAGGTGAGGGCGGAAACCTGCGGGTCGTGTACATAGTGGACCGGCTGAGGGCGGTGGTGGCTCGCGTCGTAAAGACGCAAGATCGCCTCGAACTCGGAGCGCGCGTCGCGAAGCGCCCCGTGGTACATAGCCGTGATCGCGGACAGGCGGTGGGCCGCAAGGCGAAGCACCGGGCTCGACAGGCGCTCGGATACACCGCGAGCCTCATCGGTCACTCGCCGCATGACCTGATAATCGCCGCGCACAAAAGGAAACACGAACTCGCCGCTGAGCGTAGCGAAGAGAGGTTCCACCTCACCGAGCCGCTCGCAGAGCATGCGCGCTCGGCTGTAGGCGGCACCTGTTTGCGGCGCCGAATAGCCGTGGACGGCGATCGAGGGCGTGCCGATGGCGAGCTGAAACGCGAGTTCCATCCGGTCCCGCTCAGGGCTTTCCTGAAGTGTCTGTAGCGCGTCCAACCCCCGTGTCATATGACGGATGGCTTCGAGATTGGCCGAGCGTTCCGTGCCGCGCTCGCCTGCCTTCAACCAATGCTCGATGGCACGCTCGGTCTGTAGCGCCTCCGCGTAGTGATGCGCCAACAGCTCGGGCTCGCGCGCGACCCGATCAGGAAAGCGCGCTTCGAGGGCCGCGGCGATCCGGGCATGCAGTTGCCGTCGCGGTCCGCGCAGCAGAGTGCTGTAGGCGGTATCCTGAACCAGCGCGTGTTTGAAAAGGTAGGCGGCCTCCGGCGGTATTCCGCGCTGAAAGACCAGGCCGGCGTCGACGAGCCGTTTGAGCGCATCCTGGAGCCTTGCTTCATCGAGTTCGCCGACCGAAGCCGCCAGTTCGTAGGAGAACTCACGGCCGATCGCGGCACCGACCTGGGCGACCGCTTTCGCTGCCGGGCCGAGCCGGTCGAGCCGCGCCATCAGCGAAGCCTGCAACGTCGCCGGCACGCCCAGCCCGGCCGAGGGCACCGACGCCACAATCGCCCCGCGGCGCTCGGCACCGGCTTCGAGCACCGCCTTGGTCATCTCCTCGACGAAGAGCGGTACGCCGTCGGTGCGCTCGACGATCTCCGCGATGACATCCGGCGGCAGCAAGGCGGCGTTGCCTGCCAGCCGTTGGACCAGCGCCGCGCCATCGCCCCGTGCGAGGCGGTTCAGCGCGATCGCCGTGGCATGCGCCTGGCCCAACCAGGGCGGCTGGAACTCGGGACGGAAGGTCGCCGCCATCAGCACGGGCAGACGGTCGATCCGCGCGAAAATAAGGTCGAGGAACTCCTGCGAGGTCGGATCGATCCAATGCAGATCCTCAAAGATCACCAGCACTGGTTGCGTGCGGGCCAGCCCTTCGAGCTGTCGCAGCAACGCCGCAAAGCTGCGCTCCTTCTTGCGCTGCGGGCTGAGCTCGAGCGGCGCGAAACGATTGCCACCGGGCACCGACAGCAGTTCGGCGAGCAGGGACACGTCGCCGTTCTCGGCTGCCGGCCCGAGCAGCGTCGCCAATTTGTCCAGTTTTGCCTCGGGCCCGTCGTCGCGCTCGAACCCGGCGGCGCGTTCGAGCTGAACGATCACCGGATAGAGCGCGCTGTTCTGGTGATGCGGCGAGCAGAAATAGCGCAGGCGGGTATGCGGCTCGGTTCCGATCCGCTCGGCAAGCGCCGCGGTAAGCCGCGACTTGCCGATACCCGGTTCGCCGGAAATCAGCACGACGCGTCCCTCGCCGGTCTTCGCCAACTCCCAGCGGCGTCGCAGCAGCTCGACCTCCTCGTCGCGCCCGACGAGTGGCGTCTCCTCCGAGCGCAAGGCCTCGAAGCGGCTCAGCATCCCGCTCTCGCCAACGACCCGCCACGCCGATTGCGGCTCGGCGAAGCCGGCAAGCGCCTGCGGGCCGAGATCGGCGAACTCGAACAGCCCACCGACCTGTCGCCGCGTCGCTTCGCCGATGACCAGCGTGCTCGGCGTGGCGAGGGCCTGTAACCGGGCAGCGAGGTTCGGGGTCTCGCCGACGACCCCGCGCTCCTGTGCGGCGCCCTCGCCAAGCAGATCGCCGACCACAGCGAGCCCGGTGGCGATGCCGAGCCGCACCCGCAGATCCTGCCGCGCGGGCAATCGGCTCACCGCCTCGATCACCGCCAACCCGGCGCGCACCGCCCTCTCGGCATCGTCCTCATGCGCCTGCGGGTAGCCGAAATAGATCAACACCCCGTCGCCCATGTACTTCGCGACAAAGCCGTCGAAGCGCCCGACCGCATCGGCCACGGCCCGATGGTAGTCCCCGATCAACTCGCGCAGATCCTCTGGATCGAAACGCGTGGACAGCGCCGTCGAGCCGACGAGGTCGCAGAACATCACCGTCAGTTGCCGGCGTTCGGCGTCGGCTGGCGGAGGTAGGGCGGGAGCGGATATCGCGCTCGTTGCCGATGAAGCCGCATCGCGCGTTGAGGGCTTCCCCCCAAGGGCAGCGATGGCGTTGACGAGCCTGCGGCGGTGGCCGAAGGAGCTGATGCCCAACTCCTTCAAATCCTCCGCGGTCATCCCGCATAGGATCTCGCCGTCGATGTCATTGTCGCGGAAAAGCTGGGCGTATTGTTCGAGGCCCAATCCGCGCAACCACGGCGCGACGTCCATGCAGTGACCCTCGGCTCGGAGGAGCCGTAACCTCTCATGGACGAGGATATTCTTCTGCCTGTCCACCTACCAGCGGCAGAACCGATCCGGTTGTGGCGCACCAGTCGAACCGCGATGATCAGACCAACCATGAGCGAGGACGCAGGATGAGCATATTCCCAGGCTTCACTCTCACCGACATCGAAACCTCGGGCGCCCGCATCCGCCTGCGCCATGGCGGCAACGGTCCACCGTTGCTTTTGCTGCACGGCAACCCGCTCACGCATGTGTCCTGGCACAAGGTTGCGCCGCGGCTCGCCGAGCACTTCCATGTCGTGGCCGCCGACCTGCGCGGCTACGGCGACAGCTCCGCACCGCCCGAGGAACCTGGCAGCGTCAACTACTCGTTCCGCGCGATGGCGCAGGACCAGGTAGAGGTGATGGCCGCTCTCGGCCACAGCCGCTTCTTCGTCGCCGGCCACGACCGCGGTGGGCGCACGACGCATCGCATGTGCCTCGACCACCCGGACAAGGTGATCAAGGCGGCCATCATCGACATCGTGCCCACGCTCGACATGTGGGCGGCGATGGACAAGGAGGGCGCGATCGGCGGCTGGCACTGGCCGTTCATGGCGCAGCCTGCGGACTTCCCCGAGCGCATGTTGGGCAGCGTTCCGGCCGACTGGTTCATGCGCAAGAAGCTGCTGAAGCTGACCGCAAACCTCAATCACATTCCGCCGGCGATCTGGGACGAGTATGTCCGCTGCTTCAACGAAAAGACGATCCGCGGCTCGTGCGCCGACTATCGCGCCGCCGCGACCATCGACTGCGAACTCGACACCGCGGACCTGCACCGCAGGCTTGCGATGCCGGTCCTGGTGCTGTGGGGAAACAGCAGCAGCGTAGGCCGGCGTTTCGCCGATCCGCTCGCGCTGTGGCGGCAGCGCGCCGACGACGTGCGCGGCGAGGCGCTGCCCAGTGGGCACTATGCGAACGAGGAGGCGCCGGAGCAGGTGCTGACGTGGTTCCTGCGGTTCTTCCGCGACTGATGCATCAGGGTGATCGGGTGAACGCCCCTGGAAGTGGTGCGCGTGCGGCAAAGCAAGGTTCCACACGGAGGTCACCGAGGTTCAAAGCCACTGAGAGCCACCGAGAAAGAAAAAATGGCGCTCCGCGCGAAGCGCATAGTAATCTCGGTGGCTCTCCGTGATCTCCGTGTGGAACCTTGCTTGCTCGGCTGCCTCGCACGGGGATACCGGGCCGTTCACCCGATTCCCCTGACTGATCCATACGGTCGGCTTGTGGGCGCCGAACAAGCTGGGCCATACTTGCGGCATCCACATGCAGGGGTCCGATGTCAGCCGCAGCCCAGCGTATGAGCGCGCGACCGCCCACGGTCACCGGCATGTTCCGCGCCGGATCGATCGCGATGGCTCTGACGCTGGCGACCGCCGGCTGCGCCGGGCCGATGGGGACCATACGCCCAGGCCCATCGGTCCCGAGCAACCTGGCACAGTCTGCCGATATCGTGGCACCGCCGGTGACGTCGTTCGACGGGTCGTATCAGACCACGATCCGACTCGCCGGTTCGGCGGGTTCCGGTGCAATATTGTCGTGGTGCGAAACGCCCGGCCAACCGACGGTCACGGTGGCAAACGGTCAGTTCACCTATGCCGTGCCGCACCCCAATGTGCCCGGCAATCCGACACCGACCTACCCGGCGACGATGGCACAGAACGGCTCGTTTGCCGGTCAGATCACTGGCGGAACGATATCCGGCCGCATCGATGGCACACACATCGAAGGAAGTATCGACGGAACAGGGTGTCTCTATGCCTTTGCCGGGGATAGGATATGAGGCGGGCCATGTGGCGGCAGAGCGGACCGATCGATGTCAAGTCGCTGGCGACCTTCCTGCTGGTCGGGCTGTTCATCTACTCGGCGTGGCTGACGTCCATCGTGTTCTGCTCGACAAACGGCCAGCGCCCGCTGCTGATCGCCGCGGCCGCGTTCTTCCCCGTGGGTGTCGTGCACGGTGTCGGCGTCTGGTTCGGCGGCTGGTAAAGCCGCTGCCGGCTCAGTTCTCCAGGAAGTGCCCGAACGCCCGCAACGGACGGATGTCGTCGCAGACGATCTTGGTGATCGCCAGCATCGGCACCGCCAGGATCGCGCCGGGCACGCCCCACATCCAATACCAGAACAGCAGCGCCAGAATCACCGCCACCGGGTTGATGGTGAAACGACGCGCCATCAGCATCGGGGTGACCAGTTCGCCTTCGACGACATGGATCAGGAAATATAGCCCGACCGGCAGCACTGCCCACCATGTCACGCCGAGCGACAATACGCTCGCCATCAGGAAGATCACCAAGGCGACCATCGGCCCGAGGATCGGCACGAAGTTCACCACGAACGCAACAAGGCCCCACAGCAGCGGATTGGCCACGCCGAATGCCCACATCACCAGCAGCGTGAGCACGCCGACAATGGCATTGATCAGCGTCACGGTAATCAGATAGGCGGAGATGTTCCGTTCGATATCCAGCGTGATCTCCACCGCCCGGCGCTTCTCGGCGAAGCCAGGCAGGATCTCGACGAAGCGGCGCAGGAACGTCTCGCCCGACACCAGCAGGTAGAACAGCACCACCAGCGTGGTGAACAGCCCGGCAGCGACTGTGGTGGTTCCGCTGAACAGCGCACCCATGACGTTGAAGGAGTGCGCGGACGGCGCCTGCGGCACGCCGGGACCGCCGCCGGCGATCCCTTCGAGCTGGCCGATCATCCATTCCGCCGTTGCTATCGGCCGCGCCAGGAAGGCAAGCCGCTGCTGGATCTGCGGTATCGCCTCCGGCAGTTTGCCGGCCCACGACGCCGCCGGCCCGGCGACCCCGCTTGCCAGCGCGGCGAGCGACAAAGCGAGCAGCAGGATTGCCAGCACGGCGCTGAGGCCATGCGGCACGCCGAGCCGGTCGCTCAGGCGGACGAGCGGCTGGAGCAGCAGCTTGAGCACGATCGCCAGCACCACCGGCAGCACGATCGGCGAGGCGACGTAGAGCGCCGCCAGCAGGGCGAGCAGGAACAGTCCGCCCAGGAAGATCGTGCGTGGCTCGGTGGGGAGCGGCATGTCCTCCGTGTCCAGGGGCCTGGTGGCAGCCGGGGTGGCGTCGCGGATGGCCGCCACCGCGTCCTCCAAGGGTTCGCCGGCCAGATCCGCCATCCGTGCGCTCATGCCGACGCTCCCTTGCCACCATTGACCACAACGCCACCACGGGCCTGCGGTTCGTTACGAAACCGGCGCACTCAGCTCGCGCGCCAGCTTCTGCTTCATCGCGGCGGCGAACGCGGCGTAGTCCTGGCAGGTCACCGCGAAGGCGCCGGGCCCGCCGATCACGTCGCGCGTGTACGACTGCAGCAGATCCGGCTCCTCATGCAGGATGCACAGGCCGTTGATGGTGATCCCTGCCGCCGCCATCCGGTCGCGGATCGGCCCAGGCGCGATGCCGTCGTTGGATCTGCCGTCGCCGATCATGTTCACCACCTGCCGTGCCGGCGTGTCGGGAATGTGGCTGAGCAAGGTCAACGATGCGAGAAGCGCCTCGCCGATCGCAGTCTGCCCGGCCTTCACCACGCGCGGCATGTTGTCCACCGCGTCGGCGAAGGCGCGCGCATCGGCGTCCGAGGCGATCAGGGTCCAGCCGCTGATCACCTCCTGCGCTCCGACACCCGACCAAAGTAGCAGGGAGCACAGGCTGGCCTTGGCCGGTCCGCCGGTCAGGCCGGCAATGATCGTGGGCTCGCGCAGGGCGGCTGCCATGCCGCCGGCGATCAGGCCGAACTCTTCGTAGGTGACGCTGGCGGAGCCATCCACCGCCAGAACCAGTGCAAGATCGACCGCCTCCATTCGCGTCCTCTTGAGCGTTTGGCGATTGCGGCGGAGTATCGGCGCCAGATCGAGAGGAGACGAGGGATGCCGGAGAGCCCCGCCGATAAATCCATGCTGAACCAGGCCCAGACCCGGATGCCGCTGAACGGGCTGAAGGTACTGGACCTGACGTTGGCCCGCGCCGGACCAACCGCGGTGCGGCATCTCGCCGACTGGGGCGCCGATGTGATCAAGATCGAGCCACCGGCGACCGACGGCGAGGAGATCACCGGCAATCGCCACGGCTTCGACTTCCAGAACCTGCATCGCAACAAGCGGGCGATGACGATCAACCTGAAGTCGCCGGAAGGCCATGCCGCATTCATGCGCCTGGTGAAGACCGCGGACATCGTGGTCGAGAACATGCGCGCACAGGTGAAGCACCGGCTGAAAGTGTCGTACGACGACGTGAAGGCGGTGAACCCGCGCATCGTCTACGGCAGCATCAGCGGGTTCGGGCAGACCGGACCGTATGGCCATCGCGCCGGGGTCGATCAGATCGCGCAGGGCATGGGCGGGCTGATGTCGATCACCGGCCTGCCGGGCCAGGGGCCGGTTCGCGTCGGCATCCCGATCGACGACCTGACCGCCGGCAACCTGCTGGCTCTCGGCATCATGATGGCGATCTTCGACCGCGAGCGCACCGGCGTCGGCCGCTGGGTGACCACGTCGCTGCTCGAGGCGCAGATCTTCATGCTGGACTTCCAGGCCTCGCGCTGGCTGATCGCCAAGGAGGTGGCGCCGCAGGCCGGCAACGATCATCCGACCGGGATTCCCACCGGCGTGTTCCCGACCTCCGACGGCCACATCAACATCGCCGCCAGTTCGAGCCGCGTGTTCGGCCGCTTCTGCGACGCGATCGGCAAGTCGGAGTGGAAGGACAAGCCGGAGTGGAAGGACCAGCAGGCACGCAGCAAACACCGCAATGCGATCAACTCGGCGATCGGCGACGTGACGAAGCACAAGCCGTCGGAATACTGGATCGAGCTCCTGGAAGGCGCGGGTGTGCCATGCGGGCCGATCTACGCGATCGACCAGGTTTTCGCCGATCCACAGGTGCAGCATCTCGGCATGGCGACGAAGATGCACTCGCCGGCGATCGGCGAGGCGGACGTGGTGGCCTCGGCCATCAGCATGACCGGCTTCTCCAAGGACATCCGCCTGGCGACGCCGGAGATGGGATCGAGCACGGACGAGGTGCTGGCCTCGGTGGGCTACACCAAGGAAGAGATCGCGGATATGCGCAAGAAGGGAGCGATCTGAGATGAACGATTTCCCCAGTGGCGGCATCACCCGCGAATACGCGGCCGGGAAGATGCTGGCGGCGAAGGACGATGGCGTCGGGCTGATCACGTTCAACCAGCCCGAGAAGCGCAACGCGATGTCGCTCGAGATGTGGACCGGGTTCGGCGAGATCCTCGACGAGTTCCGCGAGGATGACACGGTGCGCGTGGTGATCCTGACCGGAGCGGGCCAAAAGGCGTTCGTGTCCGGCGCCGACATCAGCCAGTTCGAGAAGCACCGCTCCAATGCCGATGCGCAGCAGGAGTACGATCGGCTGGCGGGCGTAGGGCGGGCGATATATGCCGCGTTCCCGAAGCCGATCATCGCGCGCATTCGCGGGTTCTGCCTTGGCGGCGGCCTGGCGATCGCGATGCAGGCGGACCTGCGGATCGCTGCAGTCGACAGCGAGTTCGGCATTCCGGCAGCCAAGCTTTCGGTCGCGTATGCACCGGATTCGGTGAAGCGGCTGATCGATCTGGTGGGGCCGGCTCATGCCCGAATGATCCTGTACAGCGCGCGGAGGATCGACGCGACGGAGGCGCAGCGGATCGGGCTGATCAACAAGATGGTCGAAGACGAGGATCTGGACGACGAGGTGTTGGATCTCGCGCGGACGATCGCCGACAACGCGCCGTTGTCGGTGGCGGCGTCGAAGCTCACGATCAACGAGATGCTGAAGGACGAGAGCCAGCGCGACATGCCGGCGATCAAGCGGATGGCGGATCTGTGCTTCAACAGCGCCGACTTCAAGGAAGGCCGCACGGCGTTCATGGAAAAGCGGGCGCCGCGCTGGGTGGGAAGGTGACGGAATTTGCCCGGGCTTGCGCCGTTCTCCTGCTGAGCCTCGCAAGCCTCGTCATTGCACCCGCGGCACCGGTCCGGGCGCAGGACTATGCGGCAATCGTCGCCGCGCCAGACCGGACCGACGCCGATCGTCAGACCGACAAACGGCGCGATCCGGTCGACCTTCTGTCGTTCACCGGCGCCAAACCCGGCTGGACCGTACTCGATATGGGCGCGGGGGCCGGCTACAGCACCGAGCTGATGGCCCGTTCTGTCGGCCCGAACGGCAGGGTCTACGGACAGGTCGACACGGAATCAGAGAAGCTGCAAGCCAGATCTACAACGCCCGTCATGCGCAACGTCACCGTGCTGGTGCGGCCGTCCGACGACCCGGTGCCCGCGGACGTGCACGACCTCGATCTGATCACCTTCTTCTTCGCCTATCATGACACGACCTACATGGCGGTCGATCGCGCCAAAATGGACAAGGCGCTGTTCGCTGCGTTGAAGCCCGGCGGCTTCCTGGTCATCGCCGACCATTCGGCGCTGCCGGAAGACGGCGCGGCAGTCGGCAAGAAGTACCACCGCATAGCCGAGCAGACGTTGCGGGCAGAGATCGAGTCCGCTGGGTTCAAGTTCGTCGCCGACGCCAGTTTCCTGCGCCACCCGGAGGACGCGCGAACCGGCATCGTCTTCCGCAATCCCACCCCGGTGGACGAGTTCGTGCTGAAGTTCCAGAAGCCGCAGTGAGCCTGTTCGCCGGTTAATTGGCGGCGAAGCAGTAGAACAGGCCGTTGCCGCCGGTGCTCCGCAGATCGTTCTGGCTGCAGCCGCCATCGGGCCCGCGCGAAGGATGCGACGAGTTCCACGACTTCGACGCGGCGTCGTCGCGCAATCCCTTGCGATCGACATGGCCGACCATCGCCACGCCCTGTGTACTGCTGGTCCAGTTGTGGCAGGTCTTGTCGTCACCGGGCGGAAACGCCCGACCGTCCGTCTGCGAGCCGGTCAACGCGTCGTGATAGTTGGGCGTGTAGCCGACACCCGCGATCATGGTTCCCCGCTCGGTCAGCGATATCGGCATGCCGAGCTTGTTGTTGTCGCTGTGGAGATCGTCGACGCTCTGCGCGACGACATCGCCTTTGAAATTCTGCCAGGGACCGTGCCCGATGCGGTCGCGCGCGTTGATCGCCTGCGTGTTGCCGGCCGCCTGGGTGCTGAGATACGCACGCCAGGTTTTGCTGCCCGCACCGGCTCCTTCCGCCAATGCCTGGCACTGACGGTCCGCACCTTCCAGGCCACCAAGATCGGCGCCCTTGCCGAGCCCGGCGCTGGTGACGAAGAAGGTCATGTTGGGCGATTGCGGCGCCTGCGCCTGACCGGTCGTCGAACCCAACGACACGAAAACAACAGATGCAACTATTGCGGTGCACTTCATCCTGGACATCGTCGCCCTCCTGGTTATCCTTTGATTCTGCTGATCGCCTGGCTGAATCCGCTGTGTAGCACGTCGCTGTCGCTCGAATACGCCAGTAGCAGCGCTCCGGCTGACTTCCACTGCTGCGCCTGCTCATAGCTGGAGCACAGCATAGCACAGGTCTTGCCGTGTTTCTTCGCCGCCGCCAGGACAAGGTCCCGCTTCTCGTCCAGCACCCGCGACTGATCCGCTGTCCCGAACACGCCAAGGTCCTGCGCCAAATCGGCAGGCCCGATCGTCAATGCGTCGATCCCGTCCATGGCCGCGATCGCGTCGAGATCGGCGAACGCAGCTTCGGTCTCGAACATCACGGTCACGAACACCTGCCTGTTGGCGAACGCCCGCCGCTCCGCGGCGGTGCCGGTCAGGTCGAAGTCGGTCCCCGGGCTGTGCCCTGCATTGCCCCGCAATCCAAGCGGCGCATAGCGTGACGCCGCGACAATCTCGGCGGCATGCGCGGCATTCTCCACCTGCGGACAGTGCAGGTTCCACACGCCGCAATCGAGCAGCCGGGTGATCCACTCCCGGTTGGCCGCGGGCGGCCGCACGGCAATGGGAAAGTTCAACGCCCGCGACAGCAGAGCCATGTTGGCGATGCTCTCCATCGAGGCCGCGGTGTGCTCCATGTCGACGCGTGCGAAGTCCAGGCCGGCGGCCTTCAGCAAGGTCAGGATCGCCGGATTGCGCACCAGGTTGACCCAGGTGCCGATCTGCAGTTCGCCCCGCTCGAGGGCGGCGCGCATCGGGTTGGCTTGCATTTCTATCTCCTTTTGATCGCCGCCGCCCGCGCGATGACGGTTTTCGCGCGCTGCACCACCGGCACGTCGATCATCGCGCCCTCGAACTGCACCGCGCCGAGACCTTGCGCGAACGCCGCGTCATAGGCCGCGACCATGCGTTCGGCACGTTCCACCTCCGCATCGGTGGGAGAGAACTCCTCGTTCAGCACCGGCACCTGAAGCGGGTGGATGGCGCTGGCGCCGACGAAGCCGAACCGCTTCGACCGCCGGACGATGGCGCGGAATGCCTCCTGGTCGCGGAAGTCGGCGATCGAGCCGATGAACCCGAACGGCAGGATTCCCGCGGCGCGTGCCGCGAACAGCGTGTGCTGCTTGGGATACAGCAGGCCCTCGGGATCGGGCAGCATGCCCACATCGGCAGTGAAGTCCTCGGTGCCGAGACTGAGCGCCACGACGCGCGGATGTGACCTGGCGATGGCTTCGATACGGAAGAAACCGGCGGCGGTCTCGACCAGCACGACAAACTGGATCTTGCCCGGTGCGAGGCCGCGTTCGGTTTCCAGCTCCTCGACGATGTCGGCGACCGATTGGACGTGTTCTGGGCTGTCCACCTTGGTGAGCATCAGTGCGGCGACGCCGGGGATCACCGCGGCCTCCAGGTCGCGCACCAGAAGCCGCCAGGGACGGTTGACCCGCACCAGCACGTCGCAGCCATTGCGTGCGACCTGCGGTATGGCATCGGCAATCAGCGTTCGTGCGCGTTCCTTTTCCGACGGTGCGACCGCATCCTCGAGATCGAGGATGATGCCATCGGCTCCACGATCCGCACCGGTGCGCACGAATTTCTCCGCGGTAACCGGCACGAAAAGGAGCGAACGCCAGGCAGGCAGATCGGTGCGCATGGTTGGTCCCCTGTCATTGCGAGGAGCGTAGCGACGAAGCAATCCCCATCATAGTACGCACTGGTCAAACAGGCGCATAGTCATAACAAATCGTCGAACAGGTCGCGCCAGTCAGGGTTGATGGCGTTGACAAGCGCAATCTTCCTCGCTCGAGAGCCACCCTTGATCTGCTTCTCTCGCGCAATTGCTGCACGTACATCGCTCGGTTTCCTCGAAGAACACCAATTTGTCGACGTTGTATCGAGTAGTGAAGGTGGATGCTATCTTGGTCCGGTGCTCATGGACCCGGCGAACCAGATCGTTCGTCACTCCGACGTAAAGTGCCGTGTGATGGCGGTTCGTCAGGATGTAGACGAAATAGCGGTGGCCCATCCGAGTGCCTTCACACGATGGGGATTGCTTCGTCGCTACGCTCCTCGCAATGACAGAGCGACGACCCCCTCCGCTGCCAGCGCGGCGATCCGATCATCGGAATAGCCGATCTCCCGCAATACCTCGCGCGTGTGCTGCCCCAGCGCCGGCGCGGGATGCCTCAGGCGCCCCGGCGTCTCGGACAGCCTTGGGATCACGTTGTGCATCAGCACCGATCCCGCCTCCTCGTCCGGCGCCTCCACGATCACGCCACGCTCCTGGATGTGCTCGTCCGCCACAAGCTGATCGATCTCGTACACCGGTGTCGCCGTCACCTCGGCCGCCTGGAACACAGCCATGTTCTGGTCCAGCGTGCGCTCCGCGATGAACGCCGCCACCGCGCCGTCGCACTCGTCGATATGCCGCACGCGATCCGTATTCGTGCGGAACCGTGGATCGTCGATCATCTCCGGCCGCCCGATGGCGCGGAACACGCGCTCAGCCATCGCCTGGATCGATGCCGAGATCGCAATGTACCGGCCATCGCTCGTCGCATAGACGTTACGCGGCGACGTGGTCAGCGACCGGCTGCCAGTACGCTGCGGCCGCTCGCCCGACACACGATGGATCGCCGCATCCGGCCCGAGTATGGAGATGATCGGATCCAGCAGCGGCAGATCGATAACCTGCCCTTTGCCGCCGCGCTCGACGACACGCAGCGCGATCATCACCGCATAGGCGCCGTACAGCCCCGACACCATGTCGGCGAGCGCCAGCGGCGGCAGCACCGGCGGACGGTCGCCGAAGCCGTTCTTCGAGGCAAACCCCGACATCGCCTCCACCAGCGTGCCGAACCCCGGACGGTCGCGATACGGACCGTCCTGCCCGAAGCCGGTGATGCGCACGACGATCAGGCCGGGATTGCGTGCGTGCAGCACGTCGGGTCCAAGCCCCATTTCCTCCAAGGTGCCCGGACGATAGTTCTCGATCAGTACATGACTCTGCGCAAGCAGGTCGATCAGCGCCTCGCGTCCAGCAGTCGGCCGCAGGTTCAGCGCCAGACTCTTCTTGTTGCGCGCATAGACTTTCCAATACAGCGACAACCCTTTCACGCGCCAGGCACGCAAGGGATCGCCGGTACGCGGATCCTCGATCTTGATCACTTCGGCGCCCTGATCAGCGAGCTGCAGGCTCAGCATATTGCCTGCCACCAGGCGCGACAGATCGACAACACGGATGCCGTCGAGCGGCGCGCCGGCGTCCGGTTCGAACTCGATGCGAGGGATCATTGCACACTCTCTTGGATACGTTACTGTGGTTCCAGACGTCGGTGGCCCGCAAGGGCTGAAACGGGAAAGCCAGACCCTCGGGTCGAGCCCGAGGGCAAGGCTGCTGCCCCCGCAACTGTGTGTGGCGAGCCTGGTTCCAGCGTACCATTGCCGCAAGGCGAGAAGGCGGAATCAGACGAGGACCCACGAGCCAGGAGACCGGCCGGCGTCGAGACTGCGCGCGTGCCTCGGGCGGGGTGTACCGATGCGGCGGGGGTGAACCCGCAGGCGGGCCGTCGTTCCCTGGACGATGGAGAACCCGCAGTGAGCCGGTTCCACTTTTGCTTGTCCTGGGTCATCGCCTGCGCGGCATTGACCGTCGGTGCAGCGCTCGCCGATGACGCGCAGCCCACCCAGGAGGTCGTCGTCACCGCCACACGCGTCCCTACGCCGGTGCTCGACATTCCCGCCGGCGTCTCGGTGATCGATCGCCAGACCATCCTGGAGCGCGGCTACACCACGCTGACCGAGGCGCTGGCCGCGGTTCCTGGCGTGCATGTCAGCCAGTCCGGCGGCCCCGGCGGCAACGCCAGCGTCTTCGTTCGCGGCACCAACTCGAACGCCGTGCTGGTGCTGCGCGATGGCATGCCGCTGAACGATGCCTCGGACTCCTCCGGCGCGTTCAACTTCGGCGTCGACACGCTGGCAGACGTCGAGCGCATCGAGGTTATCCGCGGCCCGATGGCGGCGCTCTACGGCTCCGGCGCGATCGGCGGCGTGATCAATCTGATCTCGCGCCAGGGTCATGAACAAGGGTTCCACCTCACCGGCGAACTCGCCGGAGGCTATCCGCAGCAGATCGAGGGCAACGTCAACGCTTCCGGTATCGAAGGCCCGCTGGACTACTCGGCCACGATCCAAGGGCAGGCGCAGCGCGGCTACGATGCCACGCCACAGCGCATGTCGATCTACACCGGCGTGCCGGACCCCTATCACGAGCTGACCGGCACGCTCAATCTCGGCTACACACCAATCGACGGCACGCGGTTGTCGCTGTTCCTGCGCGCCCGGCGCGCGGTGTTCGGCTTCGACGCCCTGGGCAACCCCACCTTCGACAACAGCAACTCCACGGGCTATGCCGACTCGCTGCTCGGTCGTATCGGCGTGAGCTCGAAGCTGTTCAACGGCACCTATGAAACCAGCGCCTACCTTGGCCGCCTGCAGGACGACCGGCACTACACCGAGACATTCAACCCGCTCGATCCCAACCAGCAGACCAACGACTCGCGCTATCACAGCTATCGCACCGACGTGCAGTGGAACAACACGTTGCACCTGTCGGACCTGATCGCTGTGCCTGCGCTGTCGGCGACCGACCTCACCTTCGGCTACGAACACATCGCCGACAACATCAATGTGAAGGTGAACCAGTCCTTTTTCGGCTCGCCGTTCCAGCAGTCGGCGAGGGCCTCGATGACCGACGAGGCGCTGTATGCCGGGTTGCAGACGACAGTGTTGGAGCGCCTGACGGTCACCGGGCAGCTTCGCCAGGACTGGGTGGCCGGCGACACGCCGTTCACCTGGCGGCTCGGCGCGGTACTCGACGTGCCGGAGGTCGCGACCCGCTTCAAGGCCGCCTATGGCACTGCCTTCCGCGCCCCCTCGCTGTTTGACCGCTTCGGCGTCGACTCGTTCGGCTACGTCGGCAATCCCCGCCTGCTGCCGGAAAGCGCGCAGGGCTGGGAACTGGGCTTCACCACCACGATCGGCCCTGTGACCTTCGGCGCGACATACTTCAACGAGCAGGTGAAAAACCTGATCGTCGCCGTGTTCACCCCGGTCGATACCGCGGTGAACGTCGGCTCCGCACACATCCAGGGCGTCGAGACCGAACTCACCCTGCGGCTGGCAGACTGGCTCGCGCTACAGGCCAGCTACACCTACACCGACGCGCAGAACGCCGACACCGGCTCGCGGCTGTTGCGCCGGCCGCAGAACACCGGCGCCTTGGATGCGACGATCACGCCGTTGCCCGGCCTCACCATCGCACCCGAACTGCTGATTACCGGCGCGTTCCAAGACTTCCTGGTGGACAACGGCGGCAATGCGACCGGTACCATCATTGCGTCGCCGCACGGGCTGATCGCCAACCTCACGATCACCTACGATGTGGCGCCGCGCGTGCAGCTCTTCGCCAGCGGCCGGAATCTGTTCTACTCGCGGTTCGAACCGGTAAACGGCTACCAGACGCCGGGCCCTTCGTTTTTCGCCGGCGTGCGCGTGCGGCTATAGGGCACCGGAATGTGATGCGGTTTGCCATCGATCCGCCACGCCTCCGCACGACATCGACGGCATTGCAATAATCGAGGTTCGACCATGCGCGGCATCCTGCTTTGGGCCATCGGCATTCCGATACCGGTGATCATTCTGCTGTACCTGTTCCACGTCATCTGATCGTCGAGCACTATGGGCGGCGGGTCGTACGGCTTCGGCCGGGCATGATCCGCCGCCTACTACTGCAACCAGCCGACTCTGCCGTTAACCGCGACTTCAGGGCTTTCTGGCAAAGCATGGGCATCGAGGTAAACCGCCCATGTTGTCTCGCTTCGCAAGGCTCGCGGCACTCGTGGGCCATGCCCGCGCCAGGAATCTGCTCGTTGCCTGCGGCCTTCTGATCGGCCTCGTGCTGGGCGGGACCGCTGCCTGGATCATCGTCGATCTGCATTCGGACCATCTCGCGCACGAGAAACAGGATCTGACCAATCTTGCGTTCATCCTGTCCGAGGAGATGTCCCATGAGATCCAAGGCATCGACCTGCTTCAGTTGTCGCTGATCGGCCACATGCGGCAGCTCGGCATCCAGTCGCCGGAATCGTTCGAATAGGAGATGCGGTCGTTCGAGGTGCACCAGGACCTGAGCAGCCGGATCGCAGGCCTGCCGCACATTGCCGCTCTCTCGCTGCAGGACAGGAACGGCAACCTCATCAACTTCTCGCGCTCCTGGCCGGCCCCGTCGATCAATGTTCGCGACCGGGACTTCACCAGGGTGCTGCTGGCCGCGAACGCCCCAAAGACATTCATCAGCGAGCCATCGCTCAGCCAGACCACCGGCAAATGGACCATCTATTTCAGCCGCCGATTCGAGTCATCGGACGGACAGTTGATCGGGATCGTCCTCAGCACGGTGCTGACCGACCATTTCGAACATCTGTTCTCCCAGATCGCGTTGGACGGTGAGGCGTCTCTCACGCTGTATCGCAGCGACGGCATGCTGCTGGTTCGCCACCCGCAGGTGGTCCCTCAGATCGGCAAGACGTTCAGCCAGACTGGGAACTATAATCGCATGCTCGGCGCGCTGGATGGCGGCATCGCCAGGTTCACCAGTACGCTGGATAACAAGGAGCGGCTGGTTGCCGGGCACACCGTCGCCCACTACCCGCTGATCGTCACCGCGAGCAGTACCGTCGATGAAGTCCTCGAGCCCTGGCGCGAGGAGGCTGCCGCATTGGGCGTGGTGACCGTCTTCCTCGAGCTTGTCCTGGCCATCACGGTTCTGCTCGCGGTCCGCCATCTGCGTGGCTACGAGCTGCTCCAGGCGGCCGAGGCCGCGCAGGCGCGCGCCGAGGAGCACGAGCGTGGCGCCGTGGCCCTGCAGTTGCAGGGACAGCGCTTCGATATCGCATTGAACAACATGCTGCAGGCCCTGCTGATGTTTGATCATGCAGGGAGATTGCTGGTGGCCAACCAGCGCATGTATGGCATGTTCGGCATGCCTGACGGCGCGCTGATGCCTAGCATGACATACCGCGAGGTGACCGATCGTGTCATCGAGGCAGGTCAGGTCACCGCCGACGACATGGAGAACATGCGCGGACGCCGCGCGGGACTGATCGCCCGCAACGAGCGGGTTTCCACCATCTGGGAGCTTGCCAGCGGGCGGGTATTCAACGTGACCCACCAGCCGATGGACGACGGCTGGCTTGCCACGTTCGAGGACATCACAGAGCGCCGCCGGACCGAAGCAAGAATGGCGCATCTCGCGCATCATGACGCGCTGACCGATCTGCCGAACCGTGTGCTGTTCCGCAAGAGATTGGAGGACGCGCTGACTTCCGCGCGGCGCGGTGAAGGCCTTGCGCTGCTGTGCCTTGACCTCGACCAGTTCAAGGCGGTGAACGACACGCTCGGTCATCCGGTCGGCGATCTGCTGCTGCGGGCGGTGGCGGTGCGGCTGGTGGAGCGCACGCGCGAGACGGACATCGTGGCGCGGCTTGGCGGCGACGAATTTGCCGTCGTCCAGTCGATCGACAGGCCGTCCGAGGCGGCCGGGCTCGCCGACCGGTTGATCGAGATGTTCGACACGCCGTTCGAGGTGGCCGGCCACCAGATCGTGATCGGCACCAGCATCGGCATCGCCTTCGCCCCGCAGGACGGCGTCGATGGCGACGAACTGCTGAAGAAGGCCGATCTCGCTCTGTATCGGGCGAAGGTGGATGGCCGCGGTATCTGTCGGCTGTTCCATGCCGAAATGGATGCCGAGATGCAGGCGCGGCGGCTGCTCGAGCTCGACCTTCGCAAGGCACTCCGCGCGCGCCAGTTCGAGCTGTTCTATCAGCCGGTGGTGGATCTCCACGCCGGTGCGGTCGCGGGGTTCGAGGCGCTGCTGCGCTGGCGTCATCCCGAGCGCGGGCTGGTGTCGCCGGCCAGCTTCATCCCGCTCGCCGAGGAGATCGGCCTGATCGTCCAGATCGGCGAATGGGTGCTGCGAGAGGCGTGTGCCACCGCCGCATCCTGGCCGGGCGATATCCGCGTCGCGGTCAATCTCTCGGCGGCGCAGTTCAAGAGCCCCGATCTGGTGGCGACGGTGTCCGAGGCGCTTCGCGACGCCGGACTTCCACCCGACCGACTGGAGCTGGAGATCACCGAGACGGTGATGCTCCAGGACACCGATGCCACGATGGCGACGCTGCATCAGTTGCGCGCGCTGCGCGCCGGGATTGCCATGGACGACTTCGGCACCGGCTATTCGTCGCTGAGCTATTTGCGCCGCTTCCCGTTCGACCGCATCAAGATCGATCAGTCCTTCGTCCGCGAACTGTCCAGCAAGCGCGACTGCGGCGCGATCGTGCGCGCCGTCGCTGCGCTGAGCCGGGAACTCGGCATGGCGACGACGGCCGAGGGCGTAGAGACACGCGAACAACTTGCCCTCCTTACCAGCGCCGGTTGCACCGAAGTACAGGGCTATCTGTTCAGCCCCGCCGTACCCAGCGGGGAGGTTGCCGGACTGCTGGGCGCGATCGCAGACATGCTGCGCCGGCCTGTCGAGTTTGCGGTGCTGGGACCGGTCGAATAGCTGCTCGCGCAAGCGTGCGTAACAGCGACGGCGCATTCCTCAGATTTGCCATGAGTGCCAACCTAACTGTACGAGGTTGCAACAGAGGGAACTCGTCTCATGGACGCACAAGACACGCATGTGCAGATCGCTCGGCTGCGCGAGCAGGTCGAAGCGCTGATGAAGGACCGGGTGACCCCGGCGCTCGCCGACGCGGCCGGCCGTGCCGAGTCGGCGATGTACGGCGCGGCCGGCGTGGTACGGGACCAGGCCGATGCGGTGTCCGGCAAGGTACGCGAACAGCCGTTGCTGGCGATCCTGATCGCCGCCGCAGTCGGCTACGCCCTCGGCCGCACGATCCGCTGAACCATGCGAACCCTTCGCCTGGCCCGCATCGCGGTGGAGGCGGAGGGTCTTCGCCTGCGCCACGGCGCACGACGCACCGCCGTCCGCGCCGTGCTGGCGCTGATAGCACTCGGCTTCCTGCTCGGCGCCGTGGTCTTCCTCCAGGTCGCGGCATGGTACTGGCTGCGCCAATCCTGGGACCTGCCGGCGGCGGCACTCATCCTGGGTGGGCTAGAGCTCGGTCTGGCCGGCCTGCTCGGGCTGCTGGCGACGCGCTCCTCGCCGGGACGCCTCGAGGTGGAGGCGCTGGCAGTGCGCAACCGCGCCCTGGAGGCCGCCTCCAGCAGTCTGGCGTTCTCCGCGCTGGCGACGCAGGTGCTGCGCCTCGCCATCGATCTGTTCAGGCGATCGCGGCGCTGAGCGCCGGCGCTACCGCATCCGCTCCCAGATGCCGGTCTCCTCGTCCAGCCGATCCTGCTCCAGGCCACGGAAGTCGCCGCGCGAAACGATGCCGATAACCACGCCCTCGTGCACCACGGGAACATGACGGAAGCCGCCGTCGCGCATGAGCCGCAGCGCGTGGATCGCGGTGTGGCGGGGTGGCAGGTGCTCGGGATCCTTGGTCATCACGTGGTGCAGCAGTGTAGCGCCAGCGTCCTTGCCCTCGGCCAGGACCCTGACGGCGTCGCGGCCGGTGAAGATGCCGACCAGTTCGCCTTTCGGATTGGTGACCAGCACGGCGCCGAACCGGTTCGCGTGCATGTGGGTGCACGCCTCCTGGACGGTCGCACTGGGTGGCAGCGTGAGCGGCGCCTGGTTGCGGATGATCTCCGCCATTTCACGGTTCATGTGTCCGTCCCCTTCAGCCTGTCGGTCAGGCAGGGATTAACGTCGCATGAAGGGCGGGCGTTGCCATTGATCTCGATCAAACCCTGGCCTGCCGCGTAGCGGCCAGGCGTTCCGCGTAGTCGATCGCCTCGATGAGGCTTTCCTCGTTGGCGATCCCCTTCCCGGCAATGTCGAACGCGGTGCCGTGATCGACCGAGGTGCGGATCACCGGCAGGCCCAGCGTGATGTTCACTCCCGACAGCGCCCGCCAGGTGCCGGTGGCGGGATCCACGTCGAAGCCCAGCAGCTTGACCGGGATGTGACCCTGGTCGTGGTACATCGCCACCACCGCATCGAACTGACGCCCGCGCAGCTTGACGAACACCGTGTCGCCCGGCACCGGGCCGCTGACGTCCATCCCGTCGGCGCGGCATTGCTCCACCACGGGCGTGGTGATCTCGATGTCCTGGCGCCCGAACAGCCCGCCTTCCCCGGCGTGCGGGTTCAGCGCCGCCACCGCGACCCGCGGGTTCGCGATCCCAAGGTCGCGCACCGCGGCATGGGTGAGATCGATGGTGCGGCGCAGCCGCTCCGGCGTCAGCAGCTTCGGCACATCGGCGAGTGCGACATGGGTGGTGACATGCCCCACCCGCATATCGCCATGCGCCAGCAGCATCACCGAACTCCGCGTATGGGTCAGCGCCGCCAGCATGTCGGTGTGGCCGGCAAAGTGATAGCCGGCGAGGTTCAGCGCCTCCTTGTTCAACGGTGCCGTGACGATGGCGTCGATGCGTCCCGCCAATGCCAATTCCACCGCCCGTTCCACCGCAAGATAGGCGAAACGCCCTGCCTCCGGCGCGATCCGGCCGAAGGCAACGGCTTCCGCCTCCTCCCCGGCCGCAAGGAAACCGAGCGGCACGTCCTCGGCTTCCGCGAACGCCAGTGTTTCGTTCAGCACCGTCTGCGCCGCGTGCAGCGCTGAGCGATGGCCGATCACCAGCAGCCGCAAGCCGCCCGCCTCGATCCGCGGCAGCAGCCGGCGGCACGCCTTCACGATGATCTCGGGGCCTACACCGGCCGGATCGCCCATGGTGATTGCCAGCCGCGGCGCATGGTCGATCATCGGAGTTCTCCCAGCAGTCTTGCGAGGAACCCTGTATCGCCGAACGCGCCCGATTTGGACACCAGCCGTTGGCCATCCCAACCGCCGCCGCGCAACCGCGACGTCGGCACGCCGGGTTCTAACTCGCCGTCGACCTCGAGACACGTCACGCCGAGTAAGTCGCACACGTCGCGCAGCGTTTCACCGCCGGTCACGAACAGGGTGCCGGGCCGCCGGACAGTCCGCAGCGTCGCTGCATGTGTCTCGCCGATGCGGCGCCGCGCTTCGTGCCTGTCGGTCCCTGGCGGCAGATCGCACACCACGACCGACGTACGCAGGTCCGCCGGCACCGAGGCGACATGTGCGCGGCTCACCGGATGGTCGCTGCCGATCAGCGCCAGGACCGGGGGCCGCAGAACCGGACGAGGCACCACCTTGCGGCCGGCGAGCGCGCCAGCGAGTCCGCCGGTGCCGCACCACAACACACGACCGGTGAGGCGGCGCCCCTCGGCCACGATGGCGTCCAGGTCGGCGTCGGTCTCAGCATCGCGCACAACTGCCGCAACGCCATGCTCGCGCAACGCGGCCGGCAGATCGACGCCGGTATCGC
>JANWJK010000046.1 GCA_025452005.1 Acetobacteraceae bacterium
CCGGGCGCCGCTGGCCGCTCCGCCGCCGGCGCACTGCCCGCCGCCGCCGGCTGCACGATCGTCACCTTGCTGCCGTCGTTGAGCCGCGACGCGCCATCTATCACCACTTTGTCCCCTGCCCTCACCCCCTCCGCGATGATCGACTGCTGGGCATCCTCGTGCCCGACCTTGACGTCGCGTCGCGCGGTCGAGCCGTCAGCGTTCGCCACATACACATAGGCGCCGCGTGGCCCGCGCTGCACCGCGGCCGGTGGAACCACCACCGCGTCCTTCGCGGTGTCCACCTGCACCTCGACGCCGACGAAGGCCCCGGGCCACAGCCGGTTATCGGGGTTGGGAAACGTCGCCTTCAGCTTGATCGTGCCGGTGGTGGGATCGACCTGGTTGTCCAGCACCGTCAGCGTGCCGGTATCCAGCATGCCGGTCCGATTGCCGATCGCGCCTTGCACATAGGCCAGAACCTTGGCCGCGCCCTGGCTCATCGCCTTCGCCACCTGAGGCAGCGCCTGTTGCGGCAAGGTGAACACCACCGAGATCGGCTGAAGCTGCGTGATCACCACCATGCCGGTGGCATCCGAGGCGTGCACGATGTTGCCCGCATCCACCTGGCGCATGCCGGTGCGTCCGTCGAGCGGCGAGGGGATCGTGGTGTAGCCAAGCTGCGTGCGTGCGTTGTCGATCTGCGCCTGGTCCTGTTTCACCTGCGCCTCTAGCTGCGCGACCTGCGCCTTGGCCGTGTCGGCCTGCTGCGCCGTGGTATAGTTGTTGGCCACCAATTTGGCGTAGCGCGCCATGTCGAGCCGCGCGTTGGCAAGCTGCGCCTCGTCCTGTGCCTTCTTGGCTGTGGCCTGGTCGAGCGCCGCCTGATAGGTGCGCGGGTCGATCTGCGCCAGCACCTCGCCCTTCTTCACGGTCTGGCCTTCGGTGAAGTTCACCGCGTTCAACGGGCCATCGACCATCGGCTTGACCGTCACCGTGTTGAACGCCTGCACCGTCCCCAGCGCATCCAGGAAGATCGGCACGTCCTGCTGTTCCGCGGTCGCGACCAGCACCGGGATCGGCTGGTTGGCGTTGCGGTTGCGCGCCGCCTGGCCGCCTGACCCGGCGGGCCAGAACCAGATGGCGTAGCCGATACCGGCGATGACCAGCAGGCACAGGATCGCCATCACCCAGCGGCGCGATCGGCCGCGCGCCATCACGTCCAGCGGTTCGCGCGTCAGGGAGTCCATGGCGAGCCTCGATGCGTCACTGCACGTTGCCTCCCACCGGGAGCGCGAATCCCCCTGGCGCCAGTCCGGGGCGCAGTCCCGGGAACTGGTCCTCGATCGGTCCGGAAGGCGCGATCCAGCCGCCGCCCAATGCCTTGTAGAGATTGAGCAGCGCCTGGAAGCGCGCCAGGCGCACCTGCGCGAGAGTGTCCGCGGCGTTGAACAGGGTGGTCTCCGCTTGGAGCACCGTGGTCACGTCAGCGGTGCCCGCCTGCATCTGGGCCCGAGCGATATTGGCAGCGCGCTGCGCCGTCGCAACCGCCTGGCGCTGCAATGCCTCCTGTTCGGTGGTGAATCGCCAGGCGGTGAGCGCATCCTCGACATCGGTGAACGCCTGCACCACGGACTTGCGATAATCCGCCAGAAGCTCGTCGTGGCGTCCCTTGGCCTGCTCCAATTGGCCGCGCAGCAGGCCGCCGTCGAACAGCGGTTGGGTCAACCCGGCCGCGAGCGAAACAAGCGTCCCGCCGGGCGTGAACAGCGTGTTCAATGCTGCGTTGGCAAAGCCATAGGAGCCGGTGAGCTGGATCGATGGGAAGAACGCCGCACGCGCCACCTTGATGTCGAAATTCGCCGCGACGAGCTGCGCCTCGGCCTCGGCCACGTCGGGGCGGCGTTGCAGAAGGGCCGAGGGCAGGCCCGGGGAGACCGGCGGCAGCGATAGCGTGTCGAGCGACCCTGGCCGGACCGTGATCGCTTCGGGCGGGCGGCCGATCAGGATGCCCAGGCCGATCAGTTCCTGTTCGAGCTGGTTGCGGAAATTCGGAATGACCGCCCGTTCACCGGCGACCAGCGATTCCTGTTGAGCGAGATCCAGTGCGCTCGCTGTCCCCGCGTCCAGCCGGCCGCGGATCACCGCCAGCGTCTGTTGGGCGTCGGCCAGGTTCCGCTGCGCCACCACCAGGCGGTCGGCAAGGGCCAGCGCGGTGAACCAGGTATTGGCGACATTGGTCACCACGGTCAGCGCGACCACCTGCTGGTCGAACCGGCTGAACATCGCCAGCGACGCGGCGGACTGCCGGGAAGCGCGGTTCTTGCCCCAGAAGTCCACCTCGTAGGCGACATTCGCCGGGCTGAGGCTGTAGTTGTGGATGTCGATCGTCGAACTCGTGCTGCCGCCGCGCGACACGCCGGTGAAGCCGCGCGTCGCGCCGACCTGCTCCCAGCTCGCGCCGCCGGTGGCGGTCACGTTCGGCAGCATGGCGGCGCCGGCGATGCGCACCTGGGCGTCCGCCTGGCGGATCCGGGCGATGGCGGCGACGATGTCGAAGTTCTGCGTGCGGGCCTGCTCGACCAGCGCGTTCAGCTCGCGCGAGTCGAAGCCATGCCACCAATCCTCGGCGGGCCAGGCCGCGGTCTCGGTCGCCTCGGTGGCGCGAAACTGCACCGGCATCTCTACCTGCGGTCGCAGGTAGTCGGGCCCGAGATCGCATGCGCCAGGCAGCAGCGCGAGCGGCAGGGCGCAGCGAGCCAGCAGGCGAATCATCGCGAGGCCACTGAATCGGCCGCTACAAGCCCGCCCGCCATCGCCAAACCACCACGCAGCCTCTCCTGTCCGGCCTTACCATGCCGCGCAGAACGCGGCGCAATCATGTCACTGCCAGGGTCTTGTAACCCCCTTGTGTCGGGTGATCGGCGGCAGGTCGCGGCTCACTCGGTCGCGCCGGCTCCTGCCGCGGCCAGGATCCGCTGCGCCAGTTTCCAGTGCGGCCGGTCGATCATCTTGCCGTCGAGCGCGAAGACCCCGGAATCCGGGTTGGCGGTGAACGCGGCGTTCACCCGCTCCGCCCAGCGGACCTGATCGGCCGGCGGCGTGAAGGCGGCGTTGACGATGTCGATCTGCGCCGGGTGGATCAGGATCTTGCCGGAGAAGCCATCAGCCGCCGCCGCGTCGGCTTCCCGCCTGAGGCCGGCGGGATCGCTATGGTCGGGATAGGGCGTGTCGATCGCCGGCACGCCCAGCGCGCCCGCCGCCACCAGCGTCTGCGCACGGGCCAGGATCACCGGCGCCGGGTAGCTGGCGTCCGGATGACGCGGGCTGATGCCCAGGTCGGCGGACAGATCCTCGGCACCGAAGCAGATTGCCAGCAGCCGCGATGCGACGGGACCGTAGCTGCCCAGCCCGAACACCGAGGCGGCGGTCTCGGTGACGATCGCCAGCACCTTGATGCTGCCCACCGGAATGCCGGCGGCTGCCTCCAGCGCCTCCAGGTGGTGGGCCATCGCGCCCAGGTCATCGGCGCCGCTGCATTTCGGCAGCGCGATGGCTGCCGGGCGCGACGGCACCACGGCGGCAAGGTCTTCCAGGTACCACGGCGTGCCACGCGGGTTGACGCGCACGATCAGTTCGCGCCCGGGATGGCCGCGCACGACATCCGGCACCATGGCCCGTGCGGTCGGCTTCGCCGGCGCGGCGACGGAATCCTCCAGATCGAGGATCACCGTATCGGCACCCGAGGCGATCGCCTTCGTCATCTTCCGATCGGAATCGCCAGGGGCGAACAGGGGGCTGCGCAATCGCATCGCGGTAATCTTGCGCCAAATCTTGCGCCCCCGGCAACGATATGCAATCAGCCACGCCACAGGGACCTCATGGAAAGGAGACGTCCGGGGTGAGCAACACCATCCTGGAGACCGTGCACTTGACCCGCGAGTTCGGCGGCTTCGTCGCGGTGGACGATGTGTCGCTGGCAGTGCGGGAAGGCACGATCCATGCCCTGATCGGTCCGAACGGCGCCGGCAAGACCACCTGCTTCAACCTGCTGACCGCCTTCCTGGCGCCGACCCGCGGTTCGATCCGCTTCAAGGACCGTGACATCACCGGCATGAAACCGGCACAGGTGGCACGCCTCGGCTTGGTGCGCAGCTTCCAGATCTCGGCGGTGTTTCCCCATCTGACGGCGCTGGAGAATGTGCGGCTCGCCTTGCAGCGGGCGCGCGGCGCCAGCTTCGACTTCTGGCGGTCGGAGAAGGCGCTGACGGTGTACGACGACCGGGCCCGCGAGCTGCTGTTCGACGTGGGACTGACCGGCGAGGCCGACACCGTGGTGACGAATCTTCCCTACGGCCAGAAGCGTGCCCTCGAGATCGCCACGACACTGGCGCTCGAGCCCGAGGTGATGCTGCTGGACGAGCCGACCGCCGGCATGGGCCACGGCGACGTGGATCGTATCGTGGAGCTGATCCGGCGCATCCGCGGTGGGCGCACCATCCTGATGGTGGAGCACAACCTGTCGGTGGTGGAGGGTCTGTGCGACATCATCACGGTGCTGACGCGCGGACGCATCCTGGCGGAAGGCGACTACGCGACCGTCTCGGCCAATCCCGACGTGATCGCCGCCTATCTGGGGACGCCGCATGCTTGAGGTGAAGGGGCTCAACGCCTGGTACGGCGAGAGCCACATACTGCACGGTGTGGATTTCGAGGTGCGCGAGGGCGAAGTGGTCACGCTGCTCGGCCGCAACGGCGCCGGCAAGACCACGACGCTCAAGTCGATCATGGGCCTGGTGCCGCGCCGCGAAGGCAGCATCGCGTTTCGCGGCCGCGAGCTGGTCAACCTGATGCCTAATCAGGTCGCCCGCTCCGGCATAGCGTTCTGCCCCGAGGAGCGCGGCATCTTCGGCTCGCTCAGCGTCACCGAGAACCTGGTGCTGCCGCCTATCGTGGCGCCGGGCGGGCTGGACACCGACACGATCTACACGCTGTTCCCCAACCTTAAGGAGCGCGCCCGCACGGCGCATGGCACGCGGCTGTCCGGCGGCGAGCAGCAGATGCTGGCGATCGCCCGCATCCTGCGCACCGGCGCGAAGCTCCTGCTGCTCGACGAGCCGACCGAAGGGCTTGCGCCGGTGATCGTGCAGCAGATCGGACGCACGGTGCGCGAGATCAAGCAGCGCGGCTTCACCGTGCTGCTGGTGGAACAGAATTTCCGCTTCGCGCAGACTGTCGCCGACCGCCACTATGTGATGGAGCATGGCCAGGTGATCGACATGATCCCGAACCACCTGCTGGAGGCCAGCATGGACAAGCTGCACGAGTATCTCGGCGTTTAGTAATTCGTTCCGGAAGGACCAGCTATCATGACTATCTCCCGCCGCACACTTATCGGCACAGCGACAGCCGCTGCCGCCCTGCCGCTCGTGCGATCGCGCGCGCAAGGCGCGCCGAGCCTCAAGATCGGCGTGCTGAGCGACATGTCGGGCCCCTATCAGGCGATCAGCGGTCCGACGTCCGTCGTGTGCTGCAAGCAGGCGCTCGAGGACTTCGGTGTTGCCGGCAAGGGCCTGAACGTCGAAGTGGTCAGCGCCGATCACCAGAACAAGCCGGACCTGGCCGTGAGTATCGCACGCCAATGGTACGACCGTGACGGCGTGGACATGATCATCGACGTACCGACATCGTCCGTGGCGCTCGCCGTGACGGGCGTGGCGCGCGAGAAGAACAAGATCTTCATCTGCTCCACGGGCGCCACGTCGGATCTCACCGGCAAGGCCTGCTCGCCCAACATGGTGCACTGGACCTACGACACCTACATGCTGGCGAAATCGACCGGCGGGGCGATGGTGAAGGCGGGCGGCGACACCTGGTACTTCCTCACCGCCGACTACGCCTTCGGCAAGCAGTTGCAGGCGGACACCACGAGCTTCATCCAGGCGGCAGGCGGCAAGGTACTCGGCGCATCCCTCTATCCATTTCCCGGCACCACGGACTTCTCGTCGTTCCTGGTGCAGGCGCAGTCCAGTCGGGCGAAGGTGCTGGGACTGTGCAATGCCGGCGCCGATACGGTGAACTCGATCAAGCAGGCCTACGAATTCGGACTGAGCAAGACGACGAAGCTCGCGGCGCTGCTGATGTTCGTCAACGATGTGCATGCGCTTGGATTGGACACTGCGCAGGGTCTCAATCTGACCGAGAGCTTCTATTGGGACCTCAATGACCGCACGCGTGCCTTCACCAACCGGGTGAAGTCGAAGACTGGGGGCAATTTCCCTAGCATGGGACATGCCGGCTGCTACTCGGGGACGCTGCACTACCTGAAGATTGCGCAGGACATGGGCGTGGCCGAGGCGAAGAAGGACGGTGCGGCGACAGTGGCGCGGATGAAGAAGATCCCGGTCGAGGACGACTGCTTCGGCAAGACCACGATCCGCGAGGACGGCCGCAACCTCACAACGGCCTATCTATTCGAAGTGAAGAAGCCGTCCGAGAGCAAGGCGCCGTGGGACTATTACAAGCTGGTCGCGACGACGGCAGGCCCCGAGGCGTATCGGCCGTTGAGCGAGGGCCAATGCGGCTTCATCGGCAAGGCGTGACACAAGATCAAATCCTCCCCCTCCCCTTGCGGGAGGGAGTTAGGGGGAGGGGGCTTTGCCTGTCCTCCGGCCCCCTCCCCCCAACCCCCTCCCGCAAGGGGAGGGGGAGGATCTTTATCGGCCAGCACCCGACGTTAAGCATCCAGCATTCAACATCCGGCATCCGACATTAGCCCCTC
>JANWJK010000047.1 GCA_025452005.1 Acetobacteraceae bacterium
CCTGCCTGCCGGCGCGCAGCCTCTCGACCGGCATTTCGCCATCGGGCGTGCGGATCATGGTTCCGCGGGCGTAGCAGATGGCGGTAATGGTGTCGCCGTTCACAACAAACGTCTCGACCGCGCCCCTACCCTCATGCACGTTGGTCATCGTGAACACGGGGGTGTTGCTGGCGTCTTTCACCGTCAGCGTGGAGGTAAGCTTATTGTAGGTCACCGTATCGCCGGTGAAGTTCGCGCCCCCGATAACGACACTGTCCCCCCAGTCCCAGCCGCTGATGTACTGGTTGGTGGTACTGCCGGGGATGAAGCCGCTCTGGTATTCGATGACGCCGGTGTTGTGCACAAAGACCCCGGCATCATCGAATGCGAGATGCACGTTCGGGTTGGCTACGGTCAGACTGCCCAGCTCGAGAAGGCCGCCGGTACCCTTGCCTGATATTCTGATCGTCTCGCCAACGGTCTTGACTTCCCCGATGGTGGTCCTGATGTCGAACACCCCGCCGGCATCGACTTCGATCGTCGTGGGCGTGTTGCTCAACGAATCGTAACTCAGAGTGCTGGTCAGTAGCGTCCCGGCGATGTGAAGAGCGGGATCGCCGATGGGGCCGAGAGTGCCTATGACCAACTCATTGATGTCGAAGGTCGCGCCAGCCGCCAAGGTCACCGTGTAAGATGTGCTGAGGGTGGTTATTATCGCGACGTCGGTATCGACACTCGGTGGATTGCCAGGCGGTGGCGTGTCCCCCGGCGGCACAGATGTCCAGTCGAGGGCGTTGTCCCAGCTTCCGCCGGCTTTGTTGTTCCAGATGAACGTCGCCATGGCTGTTCCTCCAAGGCTCGAAACGGTCGCGTGCCAACGGGGAGCTGGCGCGTCTCGATTTGCACGTTGACTGGTAACCCATTCTGAATTGCTCAATCAATCTATAATTTTATTAATTCAGTCTACAATTTGATGATTGACATAGATCATGTCATCGGCTTGCATCTGCCAAACGAAGGCGGCCGGATGAAGTCATGAAGCCCGGGTCCGAAGCATTGCGGGGACTGCCCGTCGTGGGCGAGTGCAGCGACGACCTGCTTGGCAGGTTGAACGACGCGAGTGACCTGGTCCGCGTGGGTCCGGACGAGGAGCTGTTCCGCGCGGGCGAGATATTGCAGGAGCTGACCTTCCTGGTCGTGGGTCAGGTAGGAGCCGTCCATCGCGAACCGGGTGGCAAGCGGACCATGCTGGATGTGCTACAGCCAGTCCGGCCGCTGTATCTGGCGGCAACGCTATTGGGTTTACCGGCCCCGGCCGGGGCGCTGACTGTCACATCGGCGCGGCTGATCGTGGTTCCGGTGGCGGAGATCCGGGCGATGATCCGCGACGACACGGCGCTCGGCCAGCGGCTGCTCGACCATTCGCTGCACGAGACCCAGATTCTGACGGAGGAGGTCTATGCGCTCAAGCTTCGGTCGGCGGTCCAACGCCTGGCGGTCTATCTGCTAGGCAGGGTGCACGAATCGGAACTGAGCCCGGCTCGCTTCGTGCTGCCGTTCGAGAAGCGTATGCTGGCCGCCAGGATCGGCTGTTCGCAGGAGAACCTGTCCCGCGCCTTTGCGGCTCTGCGTCGTATCGGCGTCGAGACGCAACGTGGGGTTGTATTGATTCGCGATCTGACCGCATTGCGGACATTCGCTGCCCCTGGTCACCCCAAAAATACGAAATGACGTGGGTCGCGCGGCCTGCGATTGTTCGCTCTTGAACGCAGGAGTTGTCAGGAAACTTTACACAATTGCAAATCTCGGCCGGCGCACGGTTGCCAAGCCGCTGAATTTCCTTAATGAATTGCCGTGGCATGGCGGTTGCTTGCAAAGGTACTGTTACGGCTAGACGCTTCACCGCTTCGTACGGGGAACGAGGACCAATGTTTGCTGTTCGTGCTGCTGGCGTCTTCTCGCTGTTGCTGACCTTTGCGGCCGGCGCCCAAGCGGCGGTGCTGTACAACAACCTGCCGCCACTAGCCACGATCTCGGGGCCCGACCCCATCTCGGGTGATGGGCCACAGCAGTACAACTCCTTCACCGCCGACTCCAGCGGCGCGGTCGACACAATCCAGCTGTTGCTGGATATCAGCGGGAGCCCGACCGGAGTCGTCGACGTCGGTATCTATGAGGATAACGGGAACACACCCAGTACCACGCTCGCTGCTGCTGTCGGCACCGTCGACGAAACTCTGTTGTCTGGAACGGCGTCCGTCTACACCTTTGCCAATCTCGGCATCACCGGCCTGGTCGATGGCGCGCGCTATTGGGTCGAGTTGACGGACCAAAGCGCCAGCGCGCCTTCCGATCTGGAATGGTCATTTGCGACCGACGACAGCGGGATCGGGGTGGCGGGCGAGTTCAGCGGTGCAACCCAGCTTGGCACGTTCCCGAATGACGACCCCACCTTTCCGCCCTACATGATGTGCGTCAGCAACAACGGGACTGGTGGCGCCTGTGCTATTGCTATCCCGCCGGTCCCTGAGCCGGCCAGCCTGAGCATCCTCGGTCTCGGCCTTGTCGGACTCGGCCTGCTTCGCCGCTACCGCTCGGCCTGACGCCGTCGGGTCCACTGTCCGCCGCCCGGGTAGCCCGCGCGCGTCCTTCCGCACGTAACGCCGCCCCAGCTGCGGCAACGGGCTACCCCAGCACCCCCAGCCGCCGCAGCACCGGCACCCGACGCTCCAGCATCGCCACAACCGCCTCGGTCACAATCCGAAGCGTCTCCGCCTGATCCGTCACCGGCTTGCCTTCACGCTGCACGCTGCGCCCGCTCCGCGCCAGCGTCCCTACCAGCTCAGCCGCCAGGGCGCCCACATCCGCCGGCTTGCCGGCCAGCAGCTCGCCCACCAGCAGCGTCTCCAGGATGTCCATGCCGATCGCCGAACCGATCGCCGGGGCGGCAAGCCGCGGCAGGTCGGCGGCACTCGCATTGGCGCGCGCGATGGTCAGGTTCAGCCGCCGTCCCGCATCGTGCCCGGCGACGGTGCCCCCGTCCGGCAGCATCGGGTGGCCGTAGCCGCCGGCGACAAGCAGCGTGAACGCCTGCATAAGCTCTACCAGCGGCCGTTCGGCGAACGTCGGTGCCGCGCGCGCGTGGCGGACGCTGAGCGGACCTGAATCCAGCATGGACAGCAGCGGCTGGTAGATCTCCGGCCGCCCGGTCACGCTGCCGATCGGGGTGGCGAAAGTGGCGCCGCCTTCCGGCACCGCCAGCCCTGTCCCGGCCAAGGTGATGCCCTCCACCAGCATCTGCTGCTCGGCAGCCGGCATCGGCGAAATGCCCTTGCGATACACGTCGCGGCGAAACGCCTGGGCGCAGCCGATGTCGCGCAATGTCTCGCGCAGGTTCGGATCCCGCGTCTCGCCGAGGATCGGCGCCATGTTCGGCGGCACCGCGACGGTGTCGATGTTCTCCGCCAGCGTGGCGCTGCCGATGAAGCGGCACTTCGCCTCCAGCATCTCGCCGGCGATGTCGGCGAACATCAGCGGATGCCAGTCCTGGTTCATGTATTCGTGGGCGACGTAGCGCGGGTCTTGCTTGCGGATGTCGGTCAGCCGGTTCTCGAGCGCCGGATTGGCATTGAAATACAGCGCACCGGCCTGCTTCAGCCGATCGACGAAATCCAGCACGCCGGGCACCGCGGCATCGGACCGTTCGGGGCTCGCCGCGCCCAGCATCCGCATCAGCGCCTGCATCGGCACCATCGCCGTCCAGCCGGTCGTCACGTTGTAACTCAGATAGACCAGCCCGCCGGGTTTCAGCCGCTTCGCTACGGTGCCCGCCAGATGCCGGCGGTTGGCCGGCGAGATCCAGCTCAGCACGCCGTGCGACACCATCATGTCGAAGTCCGGCAGCGCCGCGTCCGGCATGGCCTCCAGATCGGCGAACGAGGTCTCCAGGAACCGCACATTGGTGAGGCCGGCGCGGGCGGCGAGGTCGTTGGCAAACTCGACATGCGCCGGATTGAAGTCGAACCCCCAGACATCGGCGTGCGGACAGGCGGCGGCGATCACCAGGGTGGTGAAGCCGTTGCCGCAGCCCAGATCGGCGTAGCTGAACGGCCGTGCCAAGTCAGGCGGGCGATGACCGAGCAGCAGGCTGGTCATGGCGAGCCAGGTCGGCGTGATCTCGCGGTAGAAATTGCTGGTATAGGCTACATCGGTGACGTAGCCGTCGTCCCACTGGGCCATGCGCGGCGCATCCTCGCTCGACTTGGTGCGTGCGCCGTCAGGTAACAGGCGGCCGGCTCAATTGCCAGCCGAGATGCCGGAAATCGGCGAGTCCATTTGTTCCATCTGGGCATTCACCTCGGCACCGAGCAGCACGGCATAGGCGGTCAGGTAGAACCACAGCATGATGGCGACGACGGCGCCGAGCGGTCCGTAGGTGACGCCCAGGCTCGCGATATGCGAGACGTAGAACGTCAGGCCCGCCGAGGCGATCAGCCACAGCAGCGTGGCCAGCACGGCGCCGGGAAAGATCCGCTGCCTGGGCGGCGGCGTGCGCGACGGCCCGAAGCGGTAGAGCAGCGCGATGGTGCCGCCGACCAGCACGATCAGCAGCGTCCGGCTGAATGCGTTGATCAGCGCCGCGCTGTAGTCGGAGAGGCCGACGAACGAGATCGCAGTCGGCAGGAGCACCAGCACCGCGATCGCCAGTACCGCCGCAGCCACGGCGCACAGGGTCATCGCCAAGGCGATGAGCTGGAACCCCAGGATGCCGCGCCGCTCCACCGTGTCATAGGCGACGTTCAGCGCCGACAGCACCGACTTGGTGCCTGACGATGCGCCCCAGAAGGCGACGATCAGGCTGACGATGAGGCTGATGCTCAGCGTGTCGTTGGTCTGGCCGACGAGTTCGTGCACCCGGTCGTCGATCAGCGTGTAGGCCGGCGGCGGCAGCAGGGTCCGCATGACGGCGAGCTGCTGCTCCACCGAGGCGACGTTGAATACCAGGCCATAGACCGAGATCAGCATGCTGATAGCGGGGAACAGCGCCAGGGTGGCGTAGAAGCCGCATCCCGCGGCGGCGAGCGCCACCTGGTCGGTGACAGCCTCCCGCAGCGCGCCCACCGCCACCCGCCGCCAGCCGGTTCGACGGGAAGCGAGGCGTTCCGCTGTCGGCGCCGTGTCCAAAGTTGCCCTCGCGTCCGTCTGGCTGGCCGTCATCCTGGCAGGGAAAACGCGCGGGTGCAGCGCCTGTTCCGCCGCGGCGACATTTTCTTGCGGATTGATCGAGATTCCGTCTTGCGTCGGGGGGGCAGGGGTCTTATGTCGCCCCCCACGCAGCAACGCACGTGCCTCTGGCCCTCGTGGTTACGCAACGACGTCAAGCGTTCTGGCAATCGTATGGTCGCTGGTTCGTTCGACCGTTTCGTCAACTAACGCCCGCCGCCTTGATCAGGCGGGCGTCCAGCCAAAGGAGGCCCGGTGCGATGACCCCGAAGATCGCCCGATTCCTGGTTGAGCAGCAGCCGGCGACGCCGTGCCTGGTGCTCGATGTGGACCGTGTGGAAGCCAACTTCCGCACCCTGCAGCGCGCCCTGCCGCTGGCGCGCATCTATTACGCGGTGAAGGCCAATCCGGCGCGCCCGGTGCTGGAGCGGCTGGTGCGTCTCGGTTCGAGCTTCGATGCCGCGAGCTACGAGGAGGTCGCCTCCTGCCTCGATGCCGGCGCGCGGCCTGCGGCGATCAGCTTCGGCAACACGATCAAGAAGGCGTCCGCGATACGCGCGGCCTTTCAGCGCGGCGTGACTCTGTTTGCGTTCGATTCGGCGGAGGAACTGGAGAAGCTGGCGGAGAACGCACCGGGCGCGCAGGTGTATTGCCGCATCCTGGTGGCGAACGAGGGCGCGGACTGGCCACTGTCGCGCAAGTTCGGCACCACGATCGAGAATGCCCGCGCGTTGATGTTGAAGGCCGGTGAAATGGGCCTCGATCCGTACGGGCTGTCGTTCCATGTCGGCAGCCAGCAGACCACGACGCGCGCCTACGAGGTGGCGATCGCCAAGGTCGCTATGCTGTTCACCGACCTGACCGAGGCCGGGGTGAACCTGCGCATGATGAACCTGGGCGGCGGCTTTCCCACGCGCTACCGCGACCCGGTGCCGGAGATCGATCAGTTCAGCGATGCGATCATGACCTCGATGACCGGGCACTTCGGCAACGCGCTGCCCGAGATGCTGATCGAGCCCGGACGCTTCATCGTGGGCGACGCGGGGCTGGTCAGTGCCGAGGTGGTGCTGGTGAGCCGGCGTGACCGCGAGGACCCGGTGCGCTGGGTGTATCTCGACGTCGGCCGCTTCGGCGGCTTGGCCGAGACCGAGGGCGAGGCGATCAAGTACCGCATCTCCACGCCGCATGACGATGC
>JANWJK010000048.1 GCA_025452005.1 Acetobacteraceae bacterium
CGGGCTGGCGCACCGCCACGACAGCATCGCCAAGTTCGATGAGATACTCCTTTTGCAACTCAAGGAGCTTCTTCCGTGCGGCTTCCGCAGTCGCTTCTGTGTCGTAAGCGATGATGATGAGGTCGGCTATGAGGAGATCCTACCCAGAGATTTGCAGTGCAGTTATAGCGCACGGGCGCCTTGACGTAATCCCGGCATGGTTCTCCGACCTAGGCAACGCTACGACAGCGCATCAGGTTCATCGGCCGCTGGCTCATCACCACCTCACCGCGCTGGTTCAACACCTCCACCAGACCGTGCACCAGACCGCGATCCGGCTTCGAGCGTGACCGCCGCGTCTCGACCACCGTCACCCTCACGCGCAGCGTGTCGCCCGGGCGCACCGGATGCATCCATCGCAGCTCGTCGATGCCCGGCGAAGGCAGCGTGGCGACCTTCGACAGGTAGTTCTCGACGAACAGCCGCATCACCATTGCGGCGGTGTGCCAGCCGCTGGCGATCAGCCCGTCGCGCGCATCGAGGTGCATCGGCTGTGGATCGTAGCGCCTGGCGAATTCGACGATCTCGTCCGCGGTCACGGAGACCTCGCCGAACTCATCCACCATGCCGACGTAATAGTCCTCGAAATACCGTTCGGCCGGCGGCACCTTCATCGCATCGTTCATGTCGCTTCGGTTGCCCGTTCATCTCCGCTATGCAATATACCGCACCGCGGATGCCGCGGCGATTGCCGCTGGCGCGCAGGGAGATCACGTTCCATGCATCACATCTCGCGCCGAGGCATGCTCGCCGGTGCGGCCGCCGTCGCACTGGGCCGGCGCGCCATCGCGCAAGGCGCACCGATCAAGATCGGCCTCATGCTGCCGTTCTCCGGAACGTTCGCCGCGCTCGGCGAGAACATCGCCGCGGCCTTCGAACTTTGCCTGGCCGAACGTGGCGACAGGCTGGGTGGACGCGCCGTCACGCTGGTGCGGCTGGACGATGAGTCCGATCCGGCGAAGGCGCCGCAGAACGTCAACCGCCTGCTGGAGCGCGACAAGGTCGACGTGCTGATCGGCACCGTCCATTCCGGTGTTGTCATGGCGCTGGTGCAGGCGGCGCGCGAACGCGACGTGCCGCTGATCATCCCGAACGCCGGCAACGTCGCCGCCACGCGGGAGTTGTGCGCCCCATCGATCTTCCGCTCGTCGTTCAGCAACTGGCAGCCCGCCTACGGCATGGGCAAGGCTCTGGCAGCCAAGGGCGTGAAGAAGGCGTGCTGGGTCACCTGGGACTACGCCGCGGGCAAGGAATCGGGTGAGGGATTCCGCGATGGTCTGCGCTCCGGCGGCGGCGAACTGATCCAGGTGCTGACGCTGCCATTTCCCGAAACGAACTTCCAGCCGATCCTGGCGCAGCTTCCCGGTCTCGGGGTCGAGGCGGTCGGCTCGTTCTTTGCCGGCGGCGGCGCGGTGCAGTTTGTCAAAGACTATGCGGCGGCAGGATTGCGCGAGAAACTTCCGCTGTGTGGCTCGGGATTCCTTACCGAGGGTGTGCTGAAGCCGCAGGGCGCCGCGGCCGACGGCATCCAGACCGCGCTGCACTATGGCGACGGATTGGACAATGCGAAGAACACCGCGTTCCGCGCCGCGTTCAAGCAAAAGACCGGACGCGATGCAGATGTCTATGCCGTGCAGGGCTATGATGCAGGACAGATGATCGCGATCGGGCTCGACGCGACCAAGGGCGACGCGACTGCGGTGAAGCCGCTGGCGACAGCGATTCAGGCGGCGAAGATCGACAGCCCGCGCGGCACCTTTACACTGTCGCCGTCGCACAATCCGGTGCAGACGATCTATCTGCGCGAAGCGAAGGGTGGCGAGAACCGCGTGATCGGCGTTGCGGCGGATGCGTTGGCTGATCCCGGTACCGGCTGCAAGATGAACCTTCCCTGATCGGACGCCGGTGCGACGCTCTTGCACCTTGTCGCGCGACGATATTCACTGACCCCAGGCGCCGCCGACGAGCGTCGAGGGAGGAATATCATGAGGTCTGCTTCAAGGAGTCTGCGACGGATTCTGATTGCGGCGACGGTTGGCATCCTTGCCCTCCCCGGGCCGCTCGCGGCGCAACAGCCCGCCGCGCCCGCACAGCCGCCGGCGCCTTCCTGGGCGCAGGGCCGGCCCGATAGTCCCGCGGCGGTGAACCTCGCGCCACAGGTGGCGCCGCCGCTCGCAACGCCCCTCGACAAGCTCCCGGTCGCCATGCTGAAGGTGCCACGGAATTTCCACGTCGAGGTCTATGCCAGCGGGATGCCGCAGGCGCGCTCGCTCCGGATCGATGACAAGGGCACTCTGTTCGTCAGCACCCGCACGCTCGACCGGATCTATGCGGTCGTCGACAAGGACGGCAAGCACCAGGTCAAGACGTTGCTCACCGGCCTGCGGTGGCCGAACGGCATAGCGCTGCACAACGGCACGCTCTACATCGCCGAGCTCAACAAGATCTCGAAGATCGACAATATCGAGGCCCAGCTCGACAATCCGCCCAAGCCGACCGTCATCTATGACGATCTGCCGAGCGATGAACCGCATGGCTGGAAGTTCCTGGCCGTCGGGCCCGACAACAAGCTGTATTTCAACATCGGCGCGCCCTGCAACATCTGCATGCCACCGGCGGCCAACGCACAGCTCCGCCGCATCAATCTCGACGGCAGCGGCATGGAGGTCGTGGCGCACGGCATCCGGCAGGTGGTCGGAATGGACTTCCACCCGGTCTCCAAGGTGCTGTACTTTACTGAGAACCAGCGCGACTGGCTGTCCGAGGACGTTCCTGAGGACAAGCTCGACCGGCTGCTGCATGTTGGTCAGGACAACTTTGGATTCCCGTATTGCGGCGGCGGCAACGTGCCGGACCCGCAATTCGGCTGGGGTCATAGCTGTAGCGAGTTCACCCCACCCGTCGTGCGCCTGGGACCGCATTCCGCGCCATTGGGCATGCGCTTCTACGTCGGTCACATGTTCCCGAGCGAATACCACAATGCAATCTTCATCGCGCGGCATGGTTCATGGAACCGGACCACCAAGTTCGGCGGCGATGTGGTGGTCGCCAAGCTCAACCCCGACGGCACGGTGAAGTCGGTCGAGCCGTTCATGACGGGCTTCCTCCAGGACAACAAATATGTCGCCCGGCCGGTCGATGTCGAGTTGATGAAGGACGGCTCGATGCTTGTCTCCGACGACTGGAACGGCGCGGTCTACCGGGTGAGCTATGGGCAGCAGCGCGTCAGCCTGAACCACTGAGCGCAACCGCGAATGTCACGTGCCGGCACGGCCTGCGCCACGCTGGTGGCGCTTGTCGCCGGCACGCTGCCAGTATTTGCCGCGGTGCAGCCGAAACTTGAGCCCTGCCTTGCCTGCCACGGTGCACAAGGACAGTCCGAGACGGCGAACGTTCCCTCGCTCGGCGCGCAGAACCCGGCCTATGTACTGATACAGTTGTTCATGTTTCGCGAAGGCCTGCGGATCGCCGAACCGATGAACGACATGGCCAAGGGGTTGAGCGATGACGATCTGCGCTCGATTTCCGGCGACATCGCTGCCCTGCCGCCGCCGAAGCCGCCTGCCGATGATGGCGATCCCTCGCGCCTTGACCGGGCACGCGCGCTGGTCGAGCAGAATCATTGCAACATCTGCCATCGTCTGGATTTCTCGGGACAGGAGAACGTGCCGCGTGTCGCCGACCAGCGGGAGGACTATCTGCTGAAGGCCCTGCGAGAATACAAGAGCGGCGCGCGCCACGGCTACGACGCGACGATGGCCGAGGCGCTGCAACCGGTCGGCGATGCGCAGATCGTGGAGCTGGCCTACTACCTGGCACACCTGGCGGCGGCCCGTTAACCCGATGCAGCTTGCCGGGTTGTTCGCCCAGGTCCTGAACGGACTGCAATACGGACTGCTGCTGTTCCTGATCAGCAGCGGCCTCACGCTGATATTCGGCGTGATGCGGGTGATCAATCTCGCGCATGGCAGCCTGTTCATGATCGGCGCCTATCTCGCCTATGCGCTGGCCGGCATCACCGGCTCGCTATGGCTTGCGCTGCCGGCTGCGGTGGCCGGCGGCGCGCTGTTCGGCGCGGCGCTGGAATACACGCTGTTCCGCCGCTTCCGCGAGCGCGAACATCTCGACCAGGTGTTGCTGACCTTCGCGCTGATCCTGCTGTTCGAGGAAGCGCGATCGGCATTGGTGGACAACCAGTTCCACAGCGTCGCCATCCCGGCGATGCTGGATTTCTCCGTGCGTGTGACTGCAGATTTCGCCTATTCCGCCTATCGCATCGCGGTGCTCGGCATCTGTCTCGGCGTTGCCGCGCTGATGTTCATCGGCGTCGAACGCACGCGCGTCGGCTCGGCGATCCGCGCCGCCGCCGAGAATGCCGAGATGGTCGATCTGCTCGGCATCGATGCGCGCCGGCTGCACACGCTGGTTTTTGCCGTCGGCACGGCGCTCGCGATGCTGGCCGGCGCGCTCGCCGCACCGTTGCAGTCGGTCTATCCCGGGATGGGTGACGGCTTTCTGATCATATCGTTCGTGGTGGTCGTGATCGGCGGGCTCGGCTCGATCGCCGGCGCGTTCTGGGCCGCTCTGCTGATCGGCCTGATCGACACACTCGGCCAGGCCTACGTACCGCAGGCGGCGGGCACGGCAATCTATGTGCTCATGGCGGCAGTGCTGCTGTTCCGGCCCGCGGGCCTGTTCGCCAAGGGCTGAACGCATGCGCTGTGCCACGCTGCGCGGCAACCTCCTGCTGGCGGTAGCGGCGCTCGTCGTCGCCTGCATGCCATTCTACGCCAGCCCGTACCACATGCAGCTTGCGTCCATCGCGATGATCGCCGCGATGTTCGCGCTCAGCCTGCAACTTCTCGTGGGTGGCGCAGGTATGGTCAGCCTTGCCCAGGCGGCATTCTTCGGGCTCGGCGCCTATACGGTGTACCTGCTCGGCCGCACCCTTGGCCGACCACCGTCGATCCTGGTCAGCCTGCCGGCATCGGCCGCGGTGGCGGGCATCGCCGCGGCGCTGATCGGGCCTTTCGCATTGCGCACGCGCGGATTCTTCTTCCTGATGACCACCCTCGCCTTCGGACAGATGCTGTTCTTCGTCTTCCATGACACACCGATCGGCGGCGGCGCGGATGGCGTGTTCATCCAACGCCCCGACCTCGGCTTCGCGCTGACCCGCGCAAGCCGCACACCGGTGTTCCTGCTGACCGACCTGGCCGTGCTCGCCGCGATGTACGCCGCGCTGTGGTGGCTGATGCACACGCTGTTCGGCAGCGTGCTGCTGGGCATCCGCGCCAACGAAGATCGCATGCGCGCGATGGGCCATAACGTGACGCGCGTGAAACTCGCGGCATTCGTCATCGCCGGAGCGCTGGCCGGTATCGCAGGCCACATGGCGGCGTTGAACGATGCCTTCGTCAATCCAGAGCTGCTCGGCTGGCACCGTTCGGCCGAAGCGCTGCTGATCGTGCTGCTGGGCGGGATCGGCGCACTGCATGGGCCGATCCTCGGCGCCTTCGCCTACACGCTGATCGGCGAATTCGGTCGCAGCATCACCGAGCGCCAGCGCCTCGTCGAAGGCCTGGTGATCCTTGCCGCCGTGCTGCTGCTGCGCCGCGGACTTGCCGGATTGCGGTTCGCGCGATGACAGCGGCACTCCAGGCCGTCGGCTTGTCGCGCCGCTTCGGCGGGCTGCTCGCCGTGTCTGACGTATCGCTGGAGCTTTCGGTCGGCGAGCTGCACGCGGTCATCGGCCCGAACGGCGCGGGCAAGAGCACACTGGTCAATCTTCTCGCAGGCGAGATCCCACCGACGTCCGGCAGCGTCCGCATCGACGGACAGGATGTCACCGGCTGGAGCGCCTGGCGTATCGCGCGCTGCGGCATCGGACGCTCGTTCCAACGGACCAACCTGATGCCGGACATGACCGTGCTGGAGAACGCGCGGCTGGCGGTTCCTGCACGGCATTTATGGCGCCGGCTGCGGCCCAATCATCCGTCCATGGCGAATGCCCGGTCGGCGCTGGCGCGGGTCGGCCTGGCCGACCTCACCGATCGCATCGCGGCAACGCTGAGTCATGGGCAGTTGCGCCAGCTCGAGATCGGCGTCGCGCTCGCATTGCAGCCCAAAGTGCTGTTGCTGGACGAACCGCTTGCCGGCATGGGACCGGAGGAGAGCGAGGCCTTCGCCGGCCTGCTGCGCGAACTGGCGCAGGATCACGCGGTGCTGTTGGTGGAGCACGACATGGACGTGGTGTTCTCCGTGGCGCACCGCATGACCGTGATGCTCGACGGACGCGTGCTGGCACGTGGCGCTCCCGATGAGATCCGCGCGTCGCCGGCGGTGCGCGATGCCTATCTGGGACACGACGTATGAACGTGCCGATCATCGAGGCGCGCGACGTCTCCGCCGGCTACGGTGCCAGCCAGGTGCTGCGCGGCGTCGATCTGGCGATACATGCCGGCGAGACGATCGGGCTGATGGGCCGCAACGGCATGGGCAAGACGACGCTGATACGGACATTGCTCGGGCTGCTGCCGACCCAGGGCGGGACGGTGCTCATGGACGGTGTCGACGCCGCGAGCGAGCCCGCATTCCGCCGTGCCCGACGCGGCATCGCCACCGTGCCGGAGAACCGCGGTGTGTTTGCCGGGTTGTCGGTGACGGAGAACCTGCGGCTTGCCGCGCGCCCTGGTGCGTGGAGCGAGCAGCGTGTGCTGTCACAGTTTCCGCGGTTGCGGGAACGTCATCGCCATCGCGGCAATCAGCTCTCCGGCGGCGAGCAGCAGATGCTGGCGATCGGCCGCGCGCTGATGACCAACCCGCGGCTCCTGGTGCTGGACGAAGCGACGGAAGGGCTGGCGCCGCTGGTGCGCGACGAGATCTGGCACACGATCCGCCTGGTGCGCGACAGCGGCATCGCCGTCGTCGTGGTGGACAAGACGGTGTCGGCCGTACTGTCGCTTGCCGATCGCGTGACGGTGTTGGTGAAGGGTGGCGTCGTCTACACCGGTGATCCGCAAACGCTGCGCGAGGATGCGGCGTTGATGCATCGGCATTTGGGGGTGTGACGCGTCATACCTCCAGCTTCACGTACTCGAAGTCGCCGGGCATGTTGTCGATGCCGATGCGCGGCGGTGCAATCCACGATGCATACGGGCCCGGCGCATGCATCGGCCGCATCAGGCTCTCCACGAAGCGGTTGTCATCGGCCGACGGCAGCATCGTCTCCTTGCGCGCGAGCCACTGATCGTCGCTCAGCAGGTTGCCGTCGGCATCGGCATGGATCGCGGCGAACTCGCCGATGCGACGGTTGAACGCGACATGCGGCAGACGCAGGCGAAATTCCACGCCCGCCCGTTCCAGTACGCGGTTCCAGCGTGTGACGCCGGCATTGGCATCGTCGACGAAGTCATCGCGCAGCCGCATGTTCAGCGCCGAGAGCGCCGGCACATCCTCGCGCGCGATCGCCCCATCCTTCAGCCGCAGCACCGGATAGGTGGCACCGCTCAGCACGTGGTCGTCGGTCAGCCTGTCCTCATGATAGCGGCCCTTCAACCCCGAATTGAACGCGTTCGCCGCATTGGTGCTGATCTCGTTGCCGAACAGGTCGAGCGTCAGGGAGAAATGCAGGTTGGCCTTCTTCTGCAACGTCGGCAGATCGATCACGCCCAGTGCGCGGACGCGTTCGGTGTCCTGCGGATCGTCGATGCCGGCCTCGCGCATCGCCTCGCAGGTACGCTGCACGATGCGCTGCACGCCGGTCTCGCCGACAAACATGTGGTGCGCTTCCTCGGTCAGCATGAAGCGGCAGGTACGGGACAGCGGATCGAAGCCCGACTGCGCCAGCGCCGCCAACTGCATCTTGCCGTCGCGATCGGTGAAGAACGTGAACATGAAGAATGACAGCCAGTCGGGCGTCGCCTCGTTGAACGCCCCGAGCATGCGCGGGCTGTCCTGATCGCCGGAGCGTCGGCGCAGCAGTTCCTCGGCCTCTTCGCGGCCGTCGCGGCCGAAGTACTTTTGCAGCAGGTACACCATCGCCCAGAGATGCCGGCCCTCCTCGACGTTCACCTGGAAGAGGTTGCGCAGATCATAGTTGGACGGCGCGGTGGCGCCGAGGTGGCGTTGCTGTTCGACCGACGCGGGCTCTGTGTCGCCCTGGATCACCAGCAGCCGGCGCAGCATCGCGCGATACTCGCCGGGCACCTCCTGCCATGCCTTCTCGCCCTTGTGCGCGCCGAACGGGATCGTGCGGCCTTCCACGGCAGGCGCCAGCAGCACGCCCCACCGATACTCGGGCATCCGCACATAGCCGAACTTCGCCCAGCCTTCTGACCCGACGCCGACCGCTGTGCGCAGATACACCAGGCGGTCCTGGAACCCCTCGGGGCCCATCTGGCGCCACCAGTCTATGTAGCCGGGATGCCAGGTCTCCAGCGCCTTGAGCACGCGCTGATCGTCGTTCAGACCGACATTGTTCGGGATCAGGCCGTTGTAATCGACCACTGTTCCATCGGGCATAGCGTACTCCCATGTCATTGCGAGGAGCGCAGCGACGAAGCAATCTCCATTCCCAGCGAAGCACCCAAGCGCGGCTGCGCCTGCCGGATCTCATGACTCGATGGGGATTGCTTAGTCGCTGCGCTCCTCGCAATGACAGCAGTCCGAAGCACTATACCCTCTCCGAATCAAATCGTGGACGCAATCCGCTGCCATAACGTTTCAACGAGCCTTCCTCGCCCACGGCACTCGGCCGTTGAAACACCCAGTTCTGCCACGCGGTCAACCGGCCGAAGATGCGTGTCTCCATCGTCTCGGGGCCGGCGAAACGCAGATTGGCTTCCATCGCGGTCAGCGCGTCGGGTGAATACGAGGCCCGTTCCTCCAGCAGCAGCCGCACCTCGTCATCCCAGTCCGACGCATCATACGCGACCGTGACAAGACCCAGCGCCACGGCATCCTCCGCATCGATCGCCTCGCCGACACGTTCGCGCGCCTCAACGAAGGTATCGGCCTCACCTAGCAAGCGAGTCGCCAGCCGCGTCAGGCCATTGCCCATCGGATAGGCACCGAAATTCAGCGTCGACAGATGCACCTTCGCGGTGTCGGACATCACCGAGCGATCCGCGGCGAACAGCAGTTCCGCGAGCGTGCCGGAAAAACAGCTTCCCGGCTCGATCAGCGCGATCAGGCTGCGCGAGGTCATATCGATGCGCTTCAGCAGCCGCTTCCAGTACAACCTGATCTCGCGCACCAGCCAATCATCCTTGCGCGTCTCGAGCAGCTCGTCCGCTGCCAGTACCGCGGCCGGGTCGCCTTCAGATCGAAGCACAAGCAGCCCCAGCGTCGGCTCGTTCAGCCGCAGATGCAGGATCGCGTCGTCGAGCTCGCGCGCCACAACGAGCGGCCAGAGTGCCGCGTCGCCGCGCGGACCCGTCACGGTGATATCGGCTCGGCGCGCCGCACGATCATACGTCACGCGTACGTGCGAGTACGTCACCTGCTGGTCCGAGAACTCGCGTTGCAGCGGTGTCAGCACAATCCCCTTCGCATCGGCGGGCCGGTCGGACAGCGCTGCCATCGCCAGCGCGCGCTCGCGCAGCTTCGCCTCCCATGCCGACGGCGGCACCACCTCGTCCACCAGCCGCCATTCCACCGCGCGACGACCGCGCACGCCTTCCTCGGTCGAGCAGAACACATCGGCGCGGTCGCGCCGCACCATCCGCTTGTCGGTGAGCCGCGTCAGCCCACCGGTGGCAGGCAGCACGCCGAGCAACGGCAACTCCGGCAGCGACACGCCGGAGCGGCGGTCGTCGATCAACATGATATGTTCGGTGGCCATCGCCAGCTCGTATCCACCACCTGCCGCACTGCCGCTGACTGCGGCCAGCCACGCCTGGCCGGAATTGGCGCTGGCGTCCTCGATGGCGAGCCGCGTCTCGTTGGTGAACTTGCAGAAATTCACCTTGTGGCCATGCGACGCCTTGGCAAGCATGCGGATATTGGCGCCGGCGCAGAACACGCCCGGCTTGCCGGACCGCAGAACGACACACCGCACCTCGGGATGTTCGAAGCGCAGACGCTGCACCGCATCGGCCAACTCGATGTCGACGCCAAGGTCGTAGGAATTCAACTTCAGCTCGCAGCCTTCGAACAGGCTGGCGCCGGGATCGACGTCCATGGTCAGCGTCGCCACAGGTCCGTCGAACGACAGGCGCCAGTGGCGATAGCGGCTCGGGTCGGTCTGGAAATCGATCATGCCGTCGCCTCCATCAGCACACTCCGTACGAACGGCACCACGGCGTCGAGCACCGCCTGCCGCGCTTCGAGATGCGGCGAATGGCGGGCACCATCGATCAGCAGCGTCTGCAGCGGACACGCGGCGCTCCGTTCCAGCACACGAAGCTGCTGCTCGGTGCCATAGGGATCATCGGTTCCCTGCAACGCGAGTACCGGCACGAGGATGCGTGCCACCTCACGCGTAATGTCGAACGCGCGGAAACGCCGATCGAGCCAGGCATCGCTCCAGCCACAGAACGCCGCGTCCACATCGCGGTGATACCGCGCCAGCCGTTGCCGCAGGTCGCTCTGCCGATACTGCGCGGTGATTGCGTGGATCGCCGCGATGTTGCCGTCCTCGACGAAGAAGTGGGCGGCGATCAGCACGATACCGAGCACACGCGGATCGCGCACCGCTCCGGCGTGGACCGCGGCGATCGACCCGCCGTCCGAGTGACCGACCAGCACCGCCCGCTCCACACCCGCCGCATCCAGCACGCGCGGCAGTACCTGCAGGGCTTCGTCCTGCATGTAGTGCATCGGCCTTGGCAGCTCTACGGAGTCCGACCCGCCGTACCCGAAGCGCGAGTATGCCAACACGCCGCAGCCGGTCGCCTCGGCCAGCGCCTCGGGGAAGTCGCGCCACAGCGCGGCACAGCCGAGCCCCTCGTGCAGCAGCACCAGTGTCGGCGCCGCATCGGCAGGCGGGCCCCACCACCGCGTCTCCAGGAACCTACGGTCGATGATCATCGCGCAGACGGAAGCGCTGGATCTTGCCCGTCGCGGTCTTTGGCAGGCCATCGACGAAGTCGATCCAGCGCGGATACTTCCACACGCCGATCCGCTCCTTCACATGCGTCTTCAGCAGTTCCTTCACTGTCTCGGCATCCTGCTGCATCGCCGCCTCCTGGAGCACGACGAACGCCTTGGGTTTGGTCAGGCCATCGCGATCCCGCGCCCCTACTACGGCCGATTCCAGCACCGCGGGGTGCGACGCCAGCGCCTCCTCCACCTCGAACGGCGAAACCCAGACGCCGCTCACCTTCAGCATCTCGTCGGTACGGCCGCAGAACCGATAGTAGCCGTCCGCATCGCGGATATAGGTGTCGCCGGTGTGCGTCCACTCGCCGCGGAACGTGCGGCGCGTCTTGTCGCGCTGGTTCCAGTAGCCCTCGGCCGACGACGGCCCGCGCACCACCAGTTCGCCCGCCTCGCCATTCGGCACGCGTCCGCCGTGCTCGTCCAGGATCGTCGCGTCGTAGCCGGGCACCGGCTTGCCCGAGGTGCCGTAGCGGATGTCGTCCGCCCGATTGGACACAAAGATGTGCAGCATCTCGGTGGAGCCGATGCCGTCGAGGATGTCCGCCCCGACCATCTCCGACCAGCGCCTGCCGATATCGGCGGGCAGCGCCTCGCCCGCGGAGATGCAGCGACGTAGCCGCTCCGAACCCGCGCCAGGTCCGATGCGCGGATTGGCCAGCAGCGACGCGAACAGCGTCGGCACACCTGCGAAGATCGTCGGCTGATGGCGCTGCATCGTGTCGAGCACGGCATCCGGGGTCGGGCGGTCCGGCAGCAGCACCGCGCCTGCACCCACCGACATCGGGAAGGTCATGCAGTTGCCGAGACCGTAGGCATGGAACGCCTTCGCCGCCGAGAACACCAGATCGTCCTGGTGGATCTGCAACACCTGCGCGCCATAGGTATCGGCCGTCGCGCGCAGGCTGCCATGCACGTGCCGCACACCCTTCGGCGCACCGGTGGAGCCGGACGAATACAGCCAGAATGCCACCTCGTCCGCCGACGTGGCGGTCGTCGGCGTCGCCGGATCGCCGCTGGCGAGGAAGTCGTCGAAGCCGACCGTGCGCGCATCTTCGATCGGTGCAGGCGTGCCTCCATCGGGCTGCGCCACAACGATCCGGCGCAATTCCGCGACGCTGTGCAGCACCGGCAACAGCGGACCGACCAGCGGCGCCGAGATCACCAGCGCCTCCGCCCTGCTGTCCGCCAGGATGTAGCCGACCGTCTCGTGCGTCAGCAGCGTGTTGACCGGCACCGGTATGACGCCGGCGCGGATCGCGCCCCAGAACGCGATGGGAAAATCGATCGTATCCAGCAACAGCAGTGCGACGCGCCGTTCGCGCGTCACGCCCGCGGCACGCAACGCGCCGGCGAAGCGGCGTGTCGCCGTGTCGAGCGCGCCGTAGGTCAGGCTTCGCCACGGATCGCGAAATGCGGTCGCATCGCCACGCCCTTCGTGCACGTGGCGCTCGATAAAATATCCGACGGCGTTGCCGTCCGGCGCACCGGTCATCTGCCGCTCCTTCGCGGCAAGTATAGCGCGCGGAGCAGTGGTGTGGCGATGTCGCGGTGCCTCAGGCGCACGGGCTATCTGGTGAATGGCCGATAGTTCGGGTTGTCCTGTCATTGCGAGGAGCGCAGCGACGTGGCAATCTGGAACGTAGTCCCCAATTGGCCCGAGATTGCTTCGCTTCGCTCGCAATGACAGCGAGAACCGCGGCGACGAGAGATCTTCACGCGTTAACCCGATGGCCCTCTCAGGCGACGATGTTCGCCCCGCCGTCGACATAGACGGTGCCGCCGGTGATGCGCCTGGCGAGCGCGGTCGCGAGGTAGGCGCACGCGAAGCCCACGTCCATGATGTCCACAAGCTCGCCGAGCGGTGCCTTCTGCGCGGCCTCGTTCAGCAGCAGCTCGAAGTCCTTCAGGCCGGATGCCGCACGCGTCTTGAGCGGGCCAGGCGAGATGCCGTGAACCCGGATGCCTTGCGGTCCCAGCTCATAGGCGAGATAGCGACAGGCCGCCTCCAGCGCTGCCTTCACCGGGCCCATGACATTGTAGTTCGCCACCACCCGGTTGGCGCCGTAGTAGCTCATCGCGAACATCGTCCCGCCGCCGGTCATCAGCGGCGCGGCAAGCTTCGCCATCCGGATGAACGAATGGCAGGAAACATCCATCGCCTTGGCGAAGCCTTCAGCCGAGCAATTCAGCAGTCCGCCTTGCAGGTCGTCCTTCGGCGCAAAGGCGATCGAATGCACCAGGATGTCGAGCCGTCCCCATTCCGAACGGATGCGATCGAACAGCGCTTCCATCTGGCCGGGCACCGAAACGTCGAGCGCTCCGGTGATCGGCGCATCGAGCGCCTGTGCCAGCGGCTCCACATGCGGCCGGGCGCGGTCGTTCAGCCAGGTTAGCGCCAACTCCGCGCCCACGGTGCGGAAAGCCTTGGCGCACCCGTAAGCGATCGATTGGTCGTTGGCGATGCCGACCACCAGCGCCTTCTGCCCGGCAAGGACCGGTCTGATGTTGGCATCGCTCATGGCATCGCTCCCCGATGAACCGCGGCGTCAGGCATGTGCCGCCTCCGACTTGCCGGCCTTCTCGCGCTTGACGTCGAACAGCGCCTCGACCCGCGCAAGGCGGCGCTTCGCCTCGCCTGACAGCACACCGCTCGCGGCCAGCACCTGGTGCACGATATCGAGCACCGCCTTGCGTTCCGCCGCATCGGTGCCCAGCAGGATCGGCAGGGCATCGATGGCACGCTCCTCGTCCAGGCGCACCAGCAGGTACTGCTCTCTGATGATCTCCTTGATCTGCGCCAGCGTTCTGCGCCTGGCAACCGGGCGCGACGCACGCACGAGCCTAAGCACGGAAAAGCCGCGTTCATCGACCCTGCCTTCCGGCAGCCGGATGTAGATCAGCGCGCGCAGGCCGGCCTCCTCCGGCCCGCCGACCTCGAAGTGGTGTTCGAGTTCGGCTCGGCGCCGGGCGACGCTCGCCTCGCGGAACACGTCCCGCTCTACCCGGTGCGGCGTCGCCTCTGCGCCCAACCCAACCAGCGCCTGTAGCCATGGCGAGCCATAGGTGTTGAGGAAGACCGCTTCGGTCATCGCATCGCGGAATTCGCCGAAGGACTGGAGGCAGGTGGTGATCCACGAAGAGGTGGCACGTTCCAATGCCAGCAGCGGATTGTCCTCGCTCACCGGCTGACGTGCCGTGCGGACAGACTCCGCCAAGGCCTTCACCGGCTGCATCCAGGGATTCCGATCGGAGAACATGGCGAAGCGCAGCCGGTTCGGGTGCGCTGCCCTCGCTGCCTCGGCCGCCTGTTCGGTGACCGCCATGCGCACCGCCGGGGCGACGAAGCTCTCATAGAGCCCGCGGTTGATCTCGGACACGCGCGCAACTGTGGCAAACCGCGCATCGTCCGCGGCATCGTTGCCGCCCAGGCCCCTGATGTCGTCGAGCGTGCGGGCCTCGAGGCGGAACAGGTACTTGCCATGCACCAGGTCGGGCCGGACGGTGTCCGCGTCCACTTCGCTGATTACCGCCTCATAGAGACCGGGCGGCAGGACGTCGATCAGTTCCATGCACGAGACGAACTCGCCGTGCTCCCTGGTGGCGACCTTGCCGGAGACGAAGATTCCCAGGTGCCCGATGCTCTGGTGCATCGTATAGACGATGGTCTGGCCGTTCTCGACGATTTCCCGCTCATGATCGTAGAGATCGAGCACCCAGTCCAACGCCTGCTGCGGCGGTGTGATGTTGTCGCCCCACGAGCAGAACACGATGATCGGCGCCGTGATGTTGCGCAGATCGATGCGGGTTCCATCCGCGGTGCGGAGCTGTCCCGTCGCAAGCCGGTTGCCGACGAACAGGTTGTCGGTGATCCACTGCATTTCCTGGGCGTTGAGCAGGACCGGGCTGCCCCACCAGGTCTCGAAGTCGAGGAAGCGCTCGCGTTCCGTGTCTACTTTCGAATAGACGTTGTAGTCCTTGCCCCAATACGTGTTGGCCGGGTTGAGCGATTCGAAGTTCGCTACCAGGTTCGCGCCGTCGAAGATGCCCTTGCCGAGATCGCCGGACAACGTGGTCAGCCATGTGCCGCCCAGCATCCCACCCAGGTAACGCATCGGGTTCTTGCCGTGCACGCCAGCCCAGTACGACAAAGGCGAGCCGGCCAGCATGATCGGGCCGGTCCGGTGCGGATTGAGCGCCGCCATCATCATGATCTGCCAGCCGGCCTGGCAGTTGCCGATGATCACCGGCTTGCCGTCCGCTTCCGGATGGCGTGCCGCGACATCCTCGACAAAGATCGCCTCCGCGCGGCAGACGTCCTCTATCGTCTGCCCCGGCATCGGGTTGGGCAGGAAGCCGACGAAGTAGCAGGCATGGCCCGCGGCCATCGCGACCCCGATCTGACTGTCCTGTTTCATCCCGCCGATGCCCGGACCGTGGCCGGCGCGCGGATCGACGACGATGATCGGTGCCTTGGCGGGATCGATCTGCGTGCCGTCGGGTGGGACGATATGCACCAGGGCATAGTTCACCGGCCGCTCCAGGGTGCGTCCGTCGCGCACCAGCTCGGCCTTGAAGTTCAGAACGTGCGGCACCTCCCTGGCGCTGTGTTCGAGGTAGATATTGCCGCGTTCTCGGAGGACGTCGAGGAACAAGATTGAGCGTTGCCAGGCATCTAGCCAGTATTCCTGAACTGCGCCGACATTAGGACACTGTTGCATGATGCGGTTTCCCGTCTGTCTCGACCCCACAGAGGCACCAGGCCGCCAGTGAGACAAGTGACGGTTTGGTATCACCGGTATGAGGCATTGGCCCGCCTCCGTCGCCTCCCGTGGCAACCAGGCCTTCAGGCCCGCATGCCGATATCGCTGAGGCTGCTTGCCATGACCCCGGTGAACGAGTCGAAGCTGCAAGGATAAGAGCTTACGTACTGCTCAACCGAGATATCGGGCAGAATGCGGCGCAATTTCTCCAGTTCCGCTCGCGCGGCCGCCTTGTCACCAAGCTGCACGTAGCAGGCGGCCAGTTTGCCATGCAGACCGGTACTCCCCGGCCGCACGAGGGCGGCCGTTCTCAGGACCGTCGCCGCCTCCCTGAAGCGGCCCGCACAGAAGTGGGCGGTGCCCACGCCGTCCATGCTCGCTGCGCCATCCAGGTAAGGCGCGGGGATGCGCTCGGCTCGCGCGAAGAATGGCATGGCGCTATCGGGCCGATTGGTCGATTCATGGACCCAACCCAGCCGATCCCATCCCCACGCACATGTCGGATCGATGGCAACAGCACGAGCCGCCAGCGACTCAGCGGCTTCGAAATCCTTTGCCAGATGCGCGATCGAGGCGCGGATCGCCAGGACCATTGGGGCGGCGGGAGCCAGGATGCCCGCCTGGTCCGCCATGCGACTGCCCTCGGCTCTCTCCGCGGCGGCTGCCTTGTTCCAGGCGGTGGCTCGCCTTATGCGGCACCAGCCCATGAGCGCAACGGCCAAGCCACAGTCGGGAGACAATGTCATCGCCTGGTGAAGCATTTCGACGGCATGCTCCGCACCGTGCGGCGACAGGGCGAGCGGCAGCGCCCGCAAGGCGATCTCAGGTCCAGTGAGCGCGCCCGGATCGGCGCGCTGCGCGCGGGCGATCTGTTCGCCAAGGATGCGTGGCTGAACTTCCCGGCGGACAGCGTCGACGACGACGTCCTGGAAACTCAGTTCATCGCCGGCCTCTCCGTCGAAGCTGTCTCCCCAAAGATGCCGTTCCTCCTCGACATCGATCAGCCGCACGATCACGCGCACACGACCGGCGACATATGTCACGCGGCCCGTCAGGCAGTAGCGCGCCTCGGGCCGCCGCATTGCCGAAGCGGAGGCGGTGGCCAGCCTGACGGCCAGGACGCGCCCACGCGCAAGTTCCGCTGCGAGCAACTCTGCCAGAGCGTCGGCCAGACAGTTGCTTTCCCGATCGCCGGGCGTCCGGAATGGCGCGATGACCAGCATCGGCATGGTCGCCGAGAGGTATGGTGCCCGAGGCGATGGCGGGTCGCCGATCCGATCGAGCGACATCCGCCGGCGGCGGGTTGCCGAAGGCAACTCACCAAAGCAGCGCCGGTACTCGGAGGAGAAACGTCCGAAATGCGCAAAGCCAAACCGAGCCGCGATCTCGGTGACACTGCCGCCAGACGGTGCAAGCAGCGCATCCCTCGCCGCGGCAAGCCGCAACCGGCGCAGGAAGCCAAGTGGGGCAAGCCCAAGGAAGCTCCGGAAATGCTTGTGCAAGGTTCGTTCAGGAGTGCCTGTCGCCACAACAAGGTCGGCGATGCCGATCGGACGACCGATATTGGCCCGCATCCATTCGATCGCGATCTTCACATCCCGCGGCAATGCCCGCCCATCCTGGCGCAAGCCGGACCAATCGCGTTGGGTCACACGCATGGGGATCATCTCCTGCCGATGAATGCCGGCCCTGCGACCCCGAACGGTACTACAGCGGGGCAGGCGAATCTATGCCGCGCGTTCAGCGAATCGTGCCGTCGCGGGACAGGCTGGGCCGAATTCGGATATTCCGCTGGCACGTTGCATCGGCACACTCCGGAGGTTCCTGGTCTTCGGCTGCTGGAGTACGCAATGCGGCGGCGTCAGTTCATGATCGGTATGGGCGCCGCGGTGGCCGCGCCCGCCATCGCTCGCGCTCAGAACAGTCGCGTGCTTCGATACGTAACCTCCGGAGGCGTGGTTCAACTGGACCCTCTCGCGACGACGATCTACCCGACACTCGTCCTCGCGCTGCAGGTTTTCGAATCGCTCTACTGCGTCGACGAGAATCTGGCGCCGCGCCCGCAGATGGCGGCCGGCCACGTCATCGAGGATGACGGCAAGCGCTGGGTCATAACGCTGCGCGATGGGCTACGCTTTCATGACGGCGAGCCCGTGCTGGCCCGGGACTGCATGACCTCTGCCAATCGGTGGATGAAACGCGATTCGACCGGGCTGACATTGGCGCAGCGTCTCGACGCGATCGAGGCGCCGGACGATCGGACGGTCGTGTTTCGCCTCAAACAACCATTCCCTCAACTGTCGTTCGTTCTCGGCAAGGCATCGTCGAACATGATGGCGGTCATGCCCTCCCGACTCGCCGCCGTCGACGCCTATAAGCCGGTTCCCGAACTGGTTGGCAGCGGGCCCTTTCGCTTTGTGCCGGACGAGTTCTCCGCCGCCAGCCGCGTGGTTCTCGCCCGGTTCGAGGAGTACGAGCCGCGAGACGATAAACCCAGCGGCACGTCAGGCGGCAGGGTGGCGAAAGTGGATCGGATCGAGTGGCGCACGATCCCTGAGCCCGCGACGCAGGCCGCGGCGCTCATGACCGGCGAAATCGATTGGATTTCGACGCCGGTACCAGATGTGATTCCACGTCTGCGGCAGCGTCGCGATGTCGTGGTGCAGGTGGTCGACCATTTTGGCATGGCGCCTTGGCTACGGCCGAACCACGCGACCGGTCCGACCGCCAACGTCGGTGTGCGCCGCGCCATCATGGCTGCGCTGGACGGGCGCGAGATCCTGGCGGCCGCGGTGGGTGACGAAACCGGAACCGTCACAGCGCCTATCGGCGTGTTTACGCCTGGATCGGCGCTCGAGACCGAGGCGGGCATGGAGCGGTTGGGGCCGAAACCCTTGCACGAAATCAAAGCCATGCTGCGGGAAGCGGGCTACCAGAACGAAAAGGTGGTCCTGTTGCATCAGGCGGACGTCTTCCCCCACCACCCCATGATCCAGGTCATTGCCAAACGTCTGGCGGAGGCTGGCCTCAATATCGATGACCAGGTGATGGATGCCGCCACCATGGTCAAGCGTCGCAACAGCCGCGAGCCGCTCGATCGGGGCGGATGGTCGTTGTTCTTCAACATCGCCAGTTGTGCCGATCTGGTGACCCCGATGCAGAATGTAAGCCTGCGGACCGGCGCGGCGGCCTTCTTCGGCTGGCCGGACGATCCGGTGATGGAGGAGCTGCGCGAACGCTGGCTGGATACCTCCGACGAGATGGAGCAGAAACATCTGGCGGCAAGGATCCAGGAGACCGCGTTGTCGGATGTGCTCTACGTGCCGTTTGGGCGGTACGTGGCGCCTTCCGCATGGCGGTCGAACGTGTCCGGCATCCTGTCGTCGAACCAGACGGTGATGTGGAATATAGCGAAATCGTGAGAGCACGAATGTCCGATACGGCGGGTGCGTTCAAGGCGACATACGCGGAACTCTACGACCGCCATCTTGCGCCGTTGTTGTTCGCACCCTATGCGCGTTTGCTCTCCGAGCGGGCGCGGACGCACGGCCCGCGCGATATCCTGGAGACGGCGGCCGGCACCGGCTGCCTCACTCGGGAATTGATGCAAACCTTCCCGGCTGGCGTGCCGATCACAGCGACCGATCTCAACCAGCCCATGATCGATCGCGCAAAGGCCCGGGCTGGCCTGGAGCGCGTTACCTGGCGGCATGCCGATGCGATGCGGCTGCCCTTCCCTGACGACAGCTTCGACCTCGTCGTGTGCCAGTTCGGCGTCATGTTCTTCCCGGACAAGCGCGCGTCGTTCGGGGAGGCCGCGCGCGTGTTGCGGCACGGCGGCACTTTCCTGTTCGCGGTCTGGGACGACTGGAGCGAAATGCCGGATGCGCCTTTGGCCATCGCCGCAGACGTGGTCGCCGAGATGTTGGGCTGTGACCCACGATCCCTTGTGAGCCCGCCATACCATCACGAGCCCACCATCCGCGCGGACCTCGGCGCGACGGCGTTCCAACGTGTCAACATAGAGCGTGTGACGCAGCCAGCCAGCGCGGCGTCGGCGCGGGAGGCTGCCATCGCCACGGTCCACGGATCGCTGATCCGGACCGCGATCGAGGCTGCGGATGCTGCCCGATTGGATGAAGCAACGGATGCCGTCGAATGGGCCTTGGTCGCGCGCTTCGGCAAGGCGCCGATCGACGGCGCAACCAAGGCGCTGATCGTCACGGGGCAAAACCTCTAGGCCTGATATTCGTACCCGGTCGAACTACGGATGCGCGCCCGCTATCGGATCGAACCATACCGTCTCGCCGGCGGCCGGTTTTGCTGCGGCGGTGACCGGGTCAAGCCGGAGGAACAGCGTGTTGAGGTCGTGATCGCCGGTCGCGCGGGCCGCCCGCCACACTGCGAACTCGCCCCAATCCCGCAGCTCTACAAGCTTGGCGCTGATGGGCTCCGCCTGCGCCGATGTGTGGACCGGAATGACCGACCCGATCGCAAGCCCATGCAGCGCGTCTTCGCGCAGACTGAACCCGAACCAGGTTCCGTTATCGGGAACCAGCGTCAGGACAGGTTCACCCGGCACGACTGCTTCGCCGACCTCGGCCACCAGAATGGCGACCGTGCCTGCGGCAGGGGCGTGCAGCAGCATCTTTGCCGCACGGGCCTCGACGACGTCGCTTGCCGCCTTCGCCGCGACCACGGTCGCATCCGCCAGCGCGCGTTCCTCCGGAGTCGGACCGCGCTGCGCCTCCGCATAGCGCGCCTCGGCCGCAGCGATGTCGGCGCGGCTGCTCGCTTCCTGGGCCGTGGCGGTATCCAGCTCCTGCTCCGAGGCATCCGATCGCGCCGCGAGAGCGGATTTCCGCGCAAGTTCCTGCTGCGCCTGGGTATGCGCCGCCCGCGCCTTCTCGATCTCGCGTTGCAGCGCCTGCACCTGTTCATCGCGCACGCCGGCATACACCCGGTCACGGTCCGATTGCGCCTTGTCCACCTGCGCCCGTGCCGCGCCGACCGCCGCCCACAATTCGGGATTGCTCAACACGGCCACCGGCTGCCCGCGCTGGACCGTCTGTCCCGGCTCGACCAGGAAGTGCGCCAGCCGGCCACTGATTTCTGGGGCGATGCGAATCTCGGTGGTCCGCACCATCCCGACCGCAGCAGACGTGCCGGCCGCACGCGACGGCCAGCAGTACCATGCTGCGATTGCGACGAGCAGCAACACCGGCACGGCGCCGAGCAGGAGCGCGCGTCTAGACGGCACGGGCACCGACCGGCGCGCGGACCGCGCGAAGCTGCGATATTGCCATGGCGGCGGCGAAATAGAGCAGCGTGAGCACCCACAGCCGCAGCCAGTCCGGCCGCACCTCGAAGAGACTCGCACCCATCTGGTTGACGCGGACGATGCCGTCGATCGCATTGACGCTTGGCAGCAGTTCGCGCGCCTGCCTCAGCAAGCCCGGCAGCGCCTCGGCTGGCCAGGACACACCGACCAGGAAGAACTGCGGCAGGCTGCTCGCCAGCACGATCAGCACCGCGGTCTCCCGGTGGCGGAACAACAGGCCGAGCGCCTGGCCCAAAAAGCTTGTCGCGAGGATGAACGGAACCGAAAGCGCAGCCAGCGCCCAGAAACTGCCAAGTGTCGAGAACCCGTAGACCCGCGGCATCACCACGAAATACAGCAGCATCGCAGGCACGTACAGCGTCCAGTGCGTCAGCCCTTGTCCAAGGATTGCCCATGCCGAGGCTCGCGCGTGTCGGGCGGTAAGGCCGCCCCGCTCGAATGCGACGCCGCCCAGCATCGCCGCACCCATCAGCAGCGTCTGATGCAGGATCAGCACGAAGGCGGCCGGCACGACGTAGCTGGCATAGGAGGCCGTCGGATTGAACAGCGGTACCTGCACGAGTTCCACCGGTTCGCGCGCTCGCGTCACCGCCTGCACGCCGGCCCCCTCGGTCCTTGCACCATGGGCGAGTGCATCCGTCGCATAGGCCTGCACCGATTCAAGTATCCCCTGCAACGATCGGTTGAACAGGATGAAATAGGTGGAATCGGCATAGACCGGCAGCCGCGCCGTCACACCCTTCAGGACGTTCTTCTCGGTATCCGGCGGAATCCCCATGATCGCGAAGGCGCGGCGCGAGAGAATTGCATCTTGCGCCTCACGGTAGCTCGACGCGCGCAGCACGACCGATATGTTGTCATGCGCCTCTAGAGCCTGGATCAGTGCGCGGCCAAGTTCGCTGCGATCCTGGTCCACCACCGCGATCGGAATCTTGCGAACGATCTGGCCCAGGTAAGGCTGCGGGTAGAAGAACGCGTAAAGCACGGGGGCCAGCACGAACAACGAGAACACCGCGCGATCGGCGAGCACCCGGCGCCACTCGGCCACGAATGTCCCGGCGACCCCTGGCGTCGCGGGCTCGATCATCGGTTCGGCCTCTTCGGGCAGCGTGACGCCATGCCGGGCCAGCGAGCGGAAACGCAGCCAGACCAGCGACGCGAGAACCAAAGTGATGCCGCAGAGAATCGCGAACGGTTCAGCCGTGAAGTACAATGCGGCGCCGCGCGTGGCCTGATCGAACAGGATCTGGATGTACCATCGCAATGGCAGGATCGCGCCCCAGGCGCGGGGAAAATCCTGCATCGCCAGCACGGGAAAACCCACGCCGGCGAAGCCGAAGGCGGGCGAGACGATGATCCCCGTCAGACTGAGCCCCACCGCCATGTTGCGCGCCAGCAACTGCATCAGGCAGCCGATCATTTGATAGGCAATGATCAGCAATGTCGCCGCCACCGCGGTGAGCACCGCGTTGCCGCGGAAGCTGACACCGAGCCACACGTCGAGAATGCCGACCATCAGCACGAACATCAGCATCAGCACGACGTAGTACGGCAGCAGCTTGCCGACCAGCGCCGTGGCGATGTTCCGCCCCGACAGGTCCCACCATTCGCGCATGCTCCGCCGCCGGAACTCCGAGCCGACCGCGTATCCGGCGGAGATGGCGATCACCACGTGCAGCACGGTCGGCAACACGGCGCGAAGCAGGAACTGCGCGTAGTTCAGCGCGGGATTCGCCAGGACGTATTCCTCGGGCACGAGCCCGGCGCCAGGCGCCCGCTCGCCGGCCACCCGACTGGCCGGCGAGACGGCCTCGCTCGCCGCGGACATGGCGTCGCGAATGCTCTTGCCCGCGTTGTTCCCCGGCGTGAAGAACTGGGTATTGATGAACAAGACCGGACGCGGCGCGCGGCCCGCCAGCAGGTCCTTGGCGAATTCGGGCGGCAGAAAGATCGCCGCTATGGCATGGCCTGCGCGGATCGCGCTTGCCGCCGCGCCAAGATCGTTGCCACGCTCCGCGATCGTGATCCCCGGAGCGGCGGCGACCGTCTGGATGAACAGCCGCGAGGTCGCGGTATTGTCCATATCGACGGCGACGACATCGAGCCCGCGTACCACCGCGGAACTGAACGTGAAGCCCAGTACTGCGAACGCGATGACCGGCACGCCGAACAGCAGGAAGCGCGCGACCGGGTCGCCCAGGATCCAGCGCACTTCGCGCGCCGCGACCGCCCTCATCATGCGCGCCGCTCAGCCCAATCGGTGAACACGCTCATGCCTGGCCGCAATCCGGGAACCGGCTGCGTCGGATAGGCCCGGACCTCGAACGTCCGCAGGTCGAAATCCCCGCTCGCCCGCGTCGCGCGCCAGCCGGTGTATTCGCCCTTCGCCGCGATCACCCGAACCTCCAGCTCGACGATTCGATCGCCGAGCGCCGGCACCCGCACGTCGAACTTCGAGCCTTGCCGCAGGCCGCGCAGCAGGTCCTCTCGCAGATCGAACTGCACCCACATGTCTTTCGGATCGATCAGCGAGATCAGCGGCACGCCGGGCAGCACGAACTCGCCGTCCTCGACGGGTATGCGAAACACCTGGCTGTCGGCCGGCGCGACGACGACCATCTGATCCACCAGCGCCTTGAGCGTCTCGACATCGGCCTTGGCGCTCTCGACCTTGGCGAGCGCGATATTCAGATCCTCGCGGGTGAAGCCTGCCACGGCCTCATTGTAGGCAAGGCGTGCCTGGTCGAGCGTGCGTTCAGCGAGCGTCAATCCGGCCCTGTCCTTGTCGAATTGCGATTGCGGCGAGTCGTGCGTCACGACGAGCTGCCGCGTGCGATCGAATGTCTTCTGCGCAAGCGTCAGGTCCGCTTCGGCGCGTTCGACCTCCGCCTTACGCGTCGCGATCGTCTCCGCCCGGAACCCCGCTCGGACGCGCGCCAGGTCGGCTTCAGCCACAAGCTGCGCGGCCTCGCTCTGCCGCTCCTTGGCGAGCAGTTCCGGATTGTCGATATGGATCAGCGGCGCCCCTTGCGACACATCCTGCGAGCGCGCGACGACGATCTGCCCGATCCGCCCATCGACGCGCGCCGCCATGTCGAATGTGCGCGACTGCACCTCGCCCTGGATCACCAGCGGTTCGCGCCGGGTCAGGTACCAGATTGACAGCCCGATCATCGCAACGAACAGCACCGCGACGATGAGTACGGCGGGAGCGGGACGGCGCATCAGAACAACACCTCGGCCGACCGGGACGACGAACCAAGTACGTTCACGATCACCCCACGCCCCTCCGTCAGCCGGTCATCGCACGCGCCACGGCAACCAAAGTCGCGTCGCTGCCGCGTCCGCCCACGATGGACAGCCCGACCGGCAGCCCATGCAGCTCGGCGCCGGGCAGGCTGACCTGCGGCACCCCGGTCAGGCCGCCATGCGAACACAGGCACGAGATGCGGTCGCGCAGCGGACCCAGCACCGGCAGCGGCAGCCCCTTCTTCGGTGCCGGGAACGGCGTGGTCGGCAGACACAGGACCGTGCCGGGCGGCAGCAGATACGCCATCCGCCCCCGCGCCTCCTGACGCATCAGATCGGCCCAGCCTAGCTCCGCCTCGCCGATCATGGAACCGGCGACCAGGCCGCGTGCGACGTTGAACGCCATGCGCGGATTGTCGCGTTCCAGCCATGGCCGGAAGGTCTGCCACGCCTCGGCCGGTTGCAGCGTACGCTGCGCCCGCGACCACACCGAAAGTCCCTGCGGCGCCATCACCTCGTCGCGCACGCTGCCGATCAGTTTCGCCAGCCGGTCGACCATCGGCCGCAGCGCGGCCGCCACGTCCGCATCGGCAAAGCCGAACGCATCGACCGCGACGATCAGGCGCGTCGGCAACGTATCGGGGATCGGTTCGCCCAGCATCACGCCGGACACGCGCGCAAAGGTCGCGGCGTCGCGGGCAAACCAGCCGGTGGTGTCCGAATTCGGCGCCTGCGGCAGCATGCCGGTGAGGTCGAGCCGCCCATGCGTCGGCCGTATCCCGTACAGGCCGCAGAAACTCGACGGCACGCGCACCGAGCCGCCGGTGTCGGTGCCGAGCGCGGTGTCGCACAGCCCGGCGGCCACCGCCGCGGCGGAGCCGGAGGACGAGCCGCCCGGCACCCGGTCAGGCGCGCGCGAGTTGAGCGGCGTACCGTCGAACGCGTTCTCGCCCAGTATGCCCAGCGAGACTTCGTCGGTGATCGTCTTGCCGATCAGTGTCGCGCCGGCGTCAAGCAGCGTCTGCACCGCCCAGGCGTGACGCATCGGCACCGGGTGCGTGCGCGCCCAGTCATGGTTGCCACCGCCGGTCGGATAGCCGGCGACATCGAACAGGTCCTTCGCCGCGAACGTGAGGCCGCGCAGCGGGCCGTGCGCCGCACCTTCGATGGTGACCTGCGGGCCGGGGACAAAGGCATTGATCGCGTCGGTCATACGTCTGTTCTCCTGCCGGTTGACCGCAGCCGATCCGCATCCCTACCCTCCGCCACACGCCAATGGAACGGGCTGGAGGAAACCAATGCGCATCCTGCGATGGCTCATGCTGTGTGCCGTCTGCCTGGCCAATAGCCCGCTCCATGCCCAGGGCACCATCAACGAACTGCCGCGCAACGAGACCCTGATCGCCGAGAACCCCGAAGGGACCGTCAAGAACGCCGGCTGGTTCAACATCTGGGCGATCAACGCCGGCGGCCAGTCCACTGGCCTGCACCAGCTCGGCATGGACACGTTCTGGTACATCGACCCCGAGAAAGGCATCGACGGCGTCTGGGAGAATTCGCTGGCTGCCGAAAAGCCGATCTACAATGCCGACTTCACCGAGATGACGGTGAAACTCCGCCACGGCATCTACTGGAGCGACGGCGTCGAGTTCACCGCCGACGACGTGCTGTACACCATCCAGACCCACATGAAGACCAACGGCCTGCGCTGGAGCGCGCCCATCCAGGTCAACGTCGCCGACGTCGCCGCACCCGACCGCCACACAGTGGTGTTCAAGCTGAAGAAGCCCAACTCCCGCTTCCATGCGCTCTTCACCGTGCGTTGGAATGCGATGTGGATGATGCCGAAGCACGTATTCGAAAAGCAGGCCGACCCCGGCAAGTTCGCCTTCGACCCGCCGGTGACGCTGGGCGCCTACACGCTGCACAGCTACGACCCGAACGGCAAATGGTTCATCTGGGAGCGCCGCAATGACTGGCAGCGCACCACGCTTGGCCGCTGGGGCAAACCGGGGCCGCACTATGTCGCCTATATCGATCCCGGTCCGCCCGACAAGCGTGTGATCGCGCAGCTCAACCACCAGCTCGACATCATCCACGACACCTCGCCCGAGGGCATGTTCACGCTGGCCAAGCAGGCGAAGGATTCGCGCGGCTGGTTCAAGGGCTTCCCGTACGCGCATCCCGACCCGACGCTGCCGGCGGTGATCTTCAACGACCAGCTCGACATGTTCAAAAGCCGCGACGTGCGCTGGGCGCTGGCGCTGCTGATCGACATCAAGGCGGTGTCGATGGCGTCGTACCGTGGCGCCGCGACCATCTCGGCGATCGGCGTGCCGCCGACCGGCGCGTATCCCGCGACCTACCACGAGAAGCTGGAGCCCTGGCTGCGCAACTTCGAGCTCGACACCGGCAAGCAGAAGATCAAGCCGTACGATCCCGACGCCGGCAACGGGATCGCCGCGATGCTGCGGCCGTCGATGGGCGATCAGATCCCCACCGATCCCGCACTCATCGCCAACGCATTCGGCCGCGGCTGGTGGAAGCCGAACCCGCAGGCCGCTGCCGAGCTGCTGGAGCGCGCGGGATACAGCAAGCGTGGCGACAAATGGTACATGCCGGACGGCAAGCCGTTCACCATCCGCATCACCGTGGAAGGCGAGGCACGCCCGGTCATGACGCGCGCCGGCAGCATGATCGCGCAGGAGTGGCGCCAGTTCGGCATCGACGCAAGCACGGTCGTCGCGCAGGGCACCATGACCGACCGCCGCGCCGCCGGCGACTTCGAAGCGATCATATCGTGGAGCGTGGAGACCTGGGGCGGACACACCGACCTGTCGTTCTTCCTCGACAGTTGGCACTCGCAGTTCGTGGCGCAGCCCGGCAACCCGCAGCCGCCGCGCAACTGGCAGCGCTGGTCCAGTCCGGAGCTGGACAAGATCATCGAACAGATCCGCACCATCGGCTTCGACGATCCGAAGGGCACCGAACTCGGCCTCGACTACCTGAAGCTCGCGGTGCGCGAGATGCCGACCATCCCGCTGATGTCCTACAACGTGTTCACCGTGATGGATGAAACCTACTGGACCGGCTACCCGAATGCCGAGACCGCGCCCTATACCGATCCGGTGCCGAACTGGGGCAACACGCGCTACATGATGGTGAAGCTGAAGCCGCGGCAGGAGCGCAGCATGTACCGCCACCACCATAACTCCCTCTCCCGCGACGCGGGGGTGGGTCGGGGAGGGGGTCGTGCCACGCTGGCACCACCCCC
>JANWJK010000049.1 GCA_025452005.1 Acetobacteraceae bacterium
CATGCCGCCGGCGGGCACCGGCACGCTGGGGCGCATGCCGTGCCACGCCGCGCGCGCCTGTTCGGCGAGGCTGCGGCAGGTCTCCGGCGTGTAGCCGAAGCGGCCGCCATGGTTGGGGAAGATCACCGCATCGGCGCCCAGCAGGCGGAACAGCTTGCCGATCAGCAGGTCCGGCGCGATGCGCGTCGCGCCGCCCATGGTGGGATGGGCGAACAAGGCGACCTCCGGGTACTGCCGCGCCAGCGTCTGCATCGTCGCCCAGCCGGAGATCATCGGCGCGATAATCGCCGTGCGGATGCCAGGCGCGCACGCGACGTCGAGCTGGCGGCGCATCGCGTCCAGATCGCCGGACAGGCTCGGCACGTAGCACGCGCTGCCGACGCTGCCGGCGATCGCTGCGACACGTTCGGCGAACGGCGAGTAGCGCTGGTCCGCCAGTCCGTGGTCGTCCTTGATGAAGTCGATGCCGCCGCGGGCGAACTGCCCGGCCAGTTGCGCCAGCCGCGCCGGCGGCACGCCCTGCGGCTTCAGGGCCGAGCAGGTGAGCGCACGGCCGAACGCGCCGGAGCGGCGGCGCAGGCCGTCGATACCGTGGCGCGGGCCGCCGAACGCTGTGGCGAGATCGGCCGGGATCTCCACGTCAAGCAGCACGACATCGGCGTGCAGCGAGGTGTTGCCGAACACCATGTTGAGGAACTGGCCGGCGTCGAGACCGGTGGTGGCGGTGGCCAGGGCGATGCGGACATCGAAGAGGTCGTCGCCGCGCTGCTCGATCGCCGCCACCTGGCCCACGATATCACGCAGGATCTCCGCTTCGGCGATGGCGGAGACGGGCATCTCCACGCTCTGCTCGACCGCGATCGCCTCGGCGCGCGCAGCGATCGAGGCGGCGTCGGACCGAATGCGATAGGTCGCGGTGAAGCGTGGTGCCGGCAAGGCTCCCTCCCTGCCCTCCCCCGCTCCGCGGGGGAGGGGGTCAGGCGGTGGGGACGCCCCAGATGTCGGCGGCATATTCGCGGATGCTGCGGTCGGACGAGAACCAGCCCATATGCGCCGTGTTCAGCACGCTCGACCGCCACCAGGCGTGACGGTCGCGCCAGCGGTCGGCGACCGCGCGCTGGGTTTCCGCGTAGGCATCGAAGTCCGCCGTCACCATGAACCAGTCGCCCGCGACCAGGTCGGCCACCAGATCGCGGTAGCGATCGCGCTCGTCGGGCGAGAAGACGCCCATGCCGATCGTGTCCAGCACCTCCTGGAGCGCCGGCGATACGGAGGCCGGCGCACCGTGCCGGCGCCGGCGTTCCGCCACCTGCTCCGCCGTCAGGCCGAAGGTGAACATGTTGTCGGGGCCGACCCGTTCCAGGATCTCGAGGTTGGCCCCGTCCAGCGTGCCGATGGTCAATGCGCCGTTCAGCGCCAGCTTCATGTTGCCGGTGCCGGACGCCTCCATGCCCGCAGTCGAGATCTGCTCCGATAGATCTGCGGCCGGGATGATCACCTCGGCCAGGCTGACATTGTAGTCCGCCATGAACACGACCTTCAGCCGGTCGCGCACCGCCGGGTCGTGATTCACCACCCGCGCCACGTCGTGGATCAGCTTGATGATCAGCTTGGCACGCTTGTAGCTGGCCGCTGCCCTGCCGGCGAACAGCTTCACGCGCGGCACCCAGTCCCATGTCGGATGGGCGCGCATCGCGTGATAAAGCGCGATCGTCTGCAAGATATTCAGCAACTGCCGCTTGTACTCGTGGATGCGCTTGATGTGCACATCGATCAGCGCGTCCGGGTCGATCCTGATATCCAGCCGCTCGGCGACCAGCGCGGCCAGCGCCGTCTTGTTGCTGCGCTTCACGGCGATCAGACGCTCGTGCAGCGCCGCGTCGTCCGCCATTGGCGCAAGCCGCTCGAGCGCCATCGGATCGTCCATGACCGCCGGTCCGATCGCATCGCACAGCAAACCGGTGAGACCGGGATTGGCGGTGTACAGCCAGCGTCGGAAGGTGATGCCATTTGTCTTGTTGACGATGCGGTCGGGGTAGAGCTGGTGCAGCGACTGGAACACGGTGCGGCGCATCAGCTCGGTGTGCAGCGCGGACACGCCGTTCACCTTGTGCGAACCGACGAAGGCCAGGGTGCCCATGCGCACGCGCCGTTCGCCGTGCTCGTCGATCAGCGACACTGCGGACAGGGGTGGCATGTCCGGCCGGTTGGCCAGCGCGTCGAGATGCTGCTTGTTGATGTCGAAGATGATCTGCATGTGGCGCGGCAGCAGCCGCTCCATCAGCGGCACCGGCCAGCTTTCCAGCGCCTCGGGCAGCAGCGTGTGGTTGGTATAGGAGATCGTGGCGGTGGTGATCCGCCAGGCCTCTGCCCATTTCAGGCCGTGCTCGTCCACCAGCAGCCGCATCAGTTCCGCGACGACGATCGCTGGATGCGTGTCGTTGAGCTGGATGGCGCACTTGTCGGCGAGGTTGTGCAGGTCGCCATACTGGCGGATGTGGCGGTGCAGCAGGTCCTGCAACGAAGCCGACGAGAAGAAATACTCCTGCCGCAGCCGCAATTCCTGGCCCGCCGGCGTTTCGTCGCTGGGGTAGAGGATCTGCGATATCGCATTGGCGCGCGAGCGTGCGCCCAGGGCGCCGACGTGATCGCCGCGGTTGAACATCTCCAGTGCCAGAGGGTCAGGTGCCCGCGCCGACCACAGGCGCAGCGTGTTCGCGTGCCGGCCGCGCCAGCCGATGACCGGCGTGTCGTAGGCGACGGCGATCACCGTCTCTTCCGGATGCCAGACCGCCGGCGACGTGTTGTCGATGGACGGCGGGCCGTCCACCGAACCGCCGAAGCCGATCTTGTAGGCGATATCCGGCCGCTCGAATTCCCACGGATTGCCGAACGAGAGCCAGTTTTCCGGATATTCGTGCTGCCAGCCGTCACGGATGATCTGCTGAAACAACCCGTGATTGTAACGAATGCCGAAGCCGTGGGCGGGAATGCCGAGACTGGCCATGCTCTCCATGAAGCAGGCGGCGAGTCGTCCGAGGCCGCCGTTGCCCAGCGCCGGATCAGCCTCCGCGGCACGCAGGCGTTCCAGGTCCACCCCGCATTCGGCGAGCGCAAGCCGCATCGGCTCGGTCAGGCCGACATTGTTCAGCGAGTCCAGCAGCATGCGGCCGGGGAGGAATTCCAGCGACAGATAGTACACCCGCTTGCGGTGCGCGGCGTTGTCGCTGCGCGTGCTCGACAGCCAGCGATCGACGATCCTATCGCGCAGCGCCAGGGCTGCCGCGACGAACCAGTCGCGGTCGCTGGCGATCAGGGGATCCCGCCCCGCGGCATAGGTGAGTTTCTCCACGATCACGCGACGCAGCGGTTCGACGTCGTCCGCGGCACCGAGGCCGATGGGATAATCAGTCATGTCCATGCAAGGTCACCGGGTCACGTGGGTCGCCACACGGCGACCGATGAAGGTGAGCGATGGCTCCGATAAATTGCTGCCGCCACGCCACCGTTCGGGTTGCGTCATTAAATCGTCACCTCCGGGGTTCCTGTTAACGAACCGTGGCGTCGGCATGCAACGGGAGAATCAAGGAATTGCGATGGCACGGGTACGTTCTTGGTATGGCGTCGCAAAATCACGGCAATGTTGCGGCGAAGTGCTTGCAGCGCCGCTTGTGGTGCAACCTATGGTTAATGCATGCGGCGTGACGCTCAACCTATTCGACGGCGCTCCGCAATGCGGCACCGGCGGCCAGCGGGCACAGCGGCAGTGCGGCGGCCAGCAGCGCGGCCAGCAGCAGGACGTGCGGGCGTGGGCTGAGATCGCCGGAGGCGGCATCCGCCGCGGCAACGCCGAAGATTAGCACCGGCGCGGCAAGGGGCAGGACCAATAGCGGCAACAACACCCCGCCTCGGCGGGCGCCCAGCACGAGGGCGGCGCCTGCCGTGCCCAGCAGCGACAGCAGCATCGTGCCGGGGAGCAGCCCGGCGAGCAGCGCCAACATGGCCACGTCGGGCATTCGCAGCATCAACGCCAGCGGCGCAGCGGCGATCAGCAGCGGCAAGCCGGTAACCAGCCAGTGTGCGATCGCCTTGGCGAGCGCGATCGCCGCCGGCGACAGGCCGGAGAGCAGCAACTGGTCGAGCGAGCCGTCCTCGAAGTCCGCGCCGAACAGCCGGTCCAGTGGCAGCAGCGCGGCCAGCAGCGCGCAGACCCAGACGATGCCGGGCGCCATGCGGCCGAGCGTCTCGGGGGCAGGGCCGATGGCGAGGGGGAAGAGCGCCGCGGTCAGCACGAAGAACAGGAGGGCGGCCAGGGTGTCGGCGCCATGGCGCAGCGTGAGGCGCAGGTCGCGGGACAGAACGGCGGCGAAGGCGGTCATGGAATGGCGGTCGGCAACAGCGTCGGCAGCAGCACACTACTCCCCCGCCCCGTGCGGGAGGGGGTTGAGGGGTGGGGGAAGTGGACCCGCCGCCCCCTCCCCCCAACCCCCTCCCGCAAGGGGAGGGGGAGTAGAAAGCAGCGCCAGTTCCTCGGCCTCGGCTACCGGCAGGGGAAGGTGCGTCGCCGCGATCGTCAGGCCTCCGGCCGCACGGTGCGCCTCCAGCATGGAGCCGAACCGCTGCACCGACGCCGCGTCCAGCCCGAGCGTCGGTTCGTCCAGCAGCCAGAGCGGTGCGCGCGACAACACCAGCCTTGCCAGCGCCAGCCGGCGCCGCTGCCCGGCGGACAGCATTCGTGCCGGCAGGTCCGCCAGCTCCTCCAGCCCGACCGCTTCCAGCGCATCGTGCACTGCACCGCCGGTCAGCCGCGCCGCGAACCCGAGGTTCTCGGCCGCGGTCAGCGCCGGCTTCACGGCGTCCTGGTGGCCGACATAGGCAACCCGCTGTGCGTGTGCCGGCAGGTCGGCAAGCGCGTCCGCGCCATCCCAGGTGAGCGTCCCCGCCGCCGGCCGCAGCAGCCCCCCGAGCAGCCGCAGCAGCGTCGATTTCCCCGCGCCGTTCGGCCCGGTCAGCAGCAGCGCGCCGCCCGCTTCCAGCGCGAAATCCAGGTCGCGAAATACCAGCCGCTCACCGCGGAACGCCGCCAGACCTGACGCCTGCAACACAACCGCTCCCCGTCTTGTGGACGCTCGCAGGCTGGTGTGTTCTAAGCCCGCCGCCCAGGACCATTGCACCTGCGGCATACCGGAGGAAGGCGCCGCCATGAAAGCGATTGGGCAGGACACGCTGAAGACTCGCCGCACTCTCGCCGTGCAGGGCAAGAGCTACGACTACTTCTCCCTCGCCGAGGCGGCAAAGACGCTGGGCGACCTGTCGCGCCTGCCGGTGACGCTGAAGATCCTGCTGGAGAACGTGCTGCGCTTCGAGGACGGCACCAGCTACACGGTGGATGACGCGCGCGCGATCGCGGGATGGCTTCCCGCAGCGCATTCCGACAAGGAGGTGCCGTTCCGTCCCGCGCGCATCCTGTTGCAGGACTTCACCGGCGTTCCCGCGGTGGTCGATCTGGCGGCGATGCGCGACGGCATCACGCGGCTCGGCAGCGACCCGAGGAAGGTGAACCCGCTGGTCCCGGTGGACCTGGTGATCGACCACTCCGTGCAGATCGACGTGTTCGCGCGCCCCGATGCGCTGCAACGGAACGTCGAGGTCGAGTTCGAGCGCAACGGCGAACGCTATCGTTTCCTGCGCTGGGGCCAGGAGGCATTCGACAACTTCCGCGTGGTGCCGCCGGGCACCGGTATCTGCCATCAGGTGAACCTCGAGTACCTCGGCCAGTGCGTGTGGACCGGCGAGGCGGACGGCAAGACCATCGCCTATCCCGACACGCTGTACGGCGCCGACAGCCACACCACGATGGTGAACGGTCTCGGCATCCTTGGCTGGGGCGTCGGCGGCATCGAGGCAGAGGCCGCGATGCTCGGCCAGCCGATCGCCATGCTGATCCCCGACGTGATCGGCTTCCGCATGACCGGCAGGCTGCCCGAGGGGGCCACCGCGACGGACCTCGTGTTGACGGTGACGCAGATGCTTCGCCGCAAGGGCGTGGTGGGCAAATTCGTCGAGTTCTTCGGGCCCGGGCTGGACGAGCTGGGCCTCGCCGATCGCGCGACGGTGGGCAACATGGCCCCTGAGTACGGCGCGACCTGCGGCTTCTTCCCGGTCGACAAGGTGGCACTCGACTACCTGCACATGACCGGACGCGACGAACACCGCATCGCGCTGGTCGAGGCGTATCTGAAGGCGCAGGGCATGTTCCGCGAGCCGGGCTCGCCGGAGCCGGTGTTCACCGACACGCTCGAGCTCGATCTGTCCACCGTGGTCCCGAGCCTCGCCGGCCCGAAGCGGCCGCAGGACCGCGTCGCGCTGAAGGATGCGTCATCGGCGTTCAAGGCGGAGCTGACCAAGGGTCTCGGCGTGCCGGCCAACGACGTGGACACGCGGGTCAAGGTCGAAGGCAAGAACTACGAGATCACCCACGGCGGCGTGGTGATCGCCGCGATCACCTCCTGCACCAACACGTCGAACCCGTCGGTGCTGGTCGCCGCCGGCCTGGTCGCGCGCAAGGCGCATGCCAAGGGTCTGCGGCCGAAGCCGTGGGTGAAGACCTCGCTGGCGCCTGGTTCGCAGGTGGTCACCGAATATCTCGAGAAGTCGGGTTTGCAGGCCGACCTCGACGCGATCGGCTTCAACCTGGTGGGCTATGGCTGCACCACCTGCATCGGCAACTCCGGTCCGCTGGAGGATGCGATCGTCGATGCGATCGAGGACCATCATCTGGTCGGCGTCGCGGTGCTGTCCGGCAACCGCAACTTCGAAGGCCGCGTGCATGCCAACGTACGCGCCAATTACCTGGCGTCGCCGCCGCTGGTGGTGGCGTATTCGCTGCTCGGCAAGATGACCGAGGACATCACCACGGCACCTCTCGGCACCGGCAGCGACGGGAAGCCGGTCTATCTGCGCGACGTGTGGCCTTCCAACAAGGAGATCGCCGACATCATCGCCGTCTGCCTGTCGCGCGAGCAATTCCTCAAACGCTACGGCGAGGTCACCAAAGGCCCGAAGCAGTGGCATGCGATCGAGGTGGAGACCGGCAGCGAGACCTATCGCTGGTCCGACGGGTCCACCTACGTGAAGAACCCGCCCTATTTCGAGGGCATCACCATGGACCCGCCACCGGTCGGCGACATCAAGGGCGCGCGCATCCTGGCCGAGCTGGGCGATTCGATCACCACCGACCACATCAGCCCCGCGGGTTCCATCCGCAGGGTGTCGCCCGCGGGCGATTACCTGCTGGAGCGCCAGGTGCCGCAGAAGGACTTCAACAGCTACGGCGCGCGGCGCGGCAACCACGAGATCATGATGCGCGGCACGTTCGCCAACATCCGTATCCGCAACGAGATGCTGAGCAACGTCGAAGGCGGCATGACCAAGCACCTGCCGTCCGGCGAGCAGATGCCGATCTACGACGCGGCGATGCGCTACAAGGCGGAAGGCGTGCCGCTGGTGGTGTTTGGCGGCAAGGAATACGGCACCGGCTCCTCACGCGACTGGGCGGCCAAGGGCACGCTGCTGCTCGGGATCAAGGCGGTGATCGTCGAGAGCTTCGAGCGCATCCATCGCTCCAACCTGGTCGGCATGGGCGTGATGCCGTTGACCTTCAAGGACGGCGTCGACCGCAGGTCGCTCGGCATCACCGGCGAGGAACTGATCGACATCGTCGGCCTGGACCGCGAGATCACGCCGCGGATGGACCTGTCGCTGGTGATCCACCGGCCGAATGGCAAAGTGGACACGGTGCCGGTGACATGCCGCATCGATACGGTGGACGAAGTGGCGTACTACCGGCACGGCGGCATCCTGCACTACGTGCTGCGCGGCATGGCCAAGGCGGCCTGACACGCGCGGTCCGTCGCCTTGCCGGCCCTGTCGCAGCGGCTGAGCGCGTTATCCGCCAGCCTGAACCTGCGGGCGCTCAGCGTTGCCGAGGGACTGCGGGCCGCGCTCTCCGTTGCGGTCATCATTGCGCTGAACGAATACTTCCATTGGCCGCCGCTCATCTGGTCGGCGCTCTCGGCGTTCAACGTGTGCATGTGCGATCCGGGCGGGCAGGTCAGGCGACGCATGCCGGTCCTGCTGACGATCACATTGCTGACCGTGCTGATCGTCGGCCTGGGCGGCCCGGTTCGCGCCGGCGGCATCGCCCTGGCCTTGCCCGCGGGACTTCTCGCCATCTTCCTCTGCTCGTTCGCCCGCATCTACGGCTCCACGGCGCAACTGTCCGGGGTGATCGCCGGCGTCCTCGTCGTGCTGGCGATCGATCGTCCGGACCCGGACCTCGGGCATGCCCTGGTGCTGGCGGGCGCCGCCTTGGGCGGCTGTCTTTGGGCCATCGTACTGACCGTGGTCATCTGGCAGGTCCGTCCCACGCGGCCGGCGCGCCGCGCGATCGCCAACGCGTACCGGGCGCTCGCGGCGATGGCGGGAAGTCTTCGTGCACTGGTCCGCACCGAGGGCACTGACGAAGCCGCCTGGGACCACCATGCAGGCATGCAACCCAGCGCGGTCCGCACCGCGATCGAAGCGGCGCGCGACGCGATAACGGACCTCCAGCGGCATCACGGCGGGGCCAACGAGGAGGCGGGCCACGGCGCGATCCGGCTCGAGGCGGCCGATCAGATGCTTGGCGCACTGGTCGCCGCGGGGGTGGCCCTGCGTGGCGCCACGCCGGAACGGCGCGCGCTGGCGGAGGCCATACTCGGCACTCTTCAACCGGCGCTGCTGGCATTCGCCGATGCCGTCGTTGCCGACAGCACTGCCGAGAACCGGCAGATCGAACAGTCGATCGCCGCCATCGCCGCGAGCGTCGCAGCGTTGCCCGAGACGGACCTCACCCGCTCGATCGGGCAGCGCGTCGTCGAGCTGCTGCGGATCACCTATACGCTGGCGGTTCCCGCGAACTTCGTGCCGGGGGCGGGGCTCGACGGCACACCGCCTGACCTGCGCGAGCGACTGCTGCAACCGGTCCGCGCGAACCTGGACTGGCGATCGCCGGCGTTCCGGCATGCGCTGCGGCTGACCGCCACGATGCTGCCGGCGCTCGCCTTCACCATGCTGTGGTTCACCCCGTATGACCATTGGCTGTCGATCACGATCATGATGACGATGCAGCCCTATTTCGGGCTGACCTACACGCGGGTGTTCCAGCGGATAATCGGCACCCTGGCCGGTGGCCTCGTCGCAGCCTTGGTCGGCGTGATCTGCACTACGCCGATGGCGATCGCCATCGCGATGTTTCCGCTTGCCGCGATAACGCTCGCTGCGCGCGAGCTCAGCTATGGGCTGTTCATCACCTGGCTCACTCCCCTGATCGTGCTCATCGTCGATATCTCGCTGCCGGATGCCAGCGAATGGGTGGTCGCCGGCATGCGGGCGCTGTTCACCGTCGTCGGCGGCGCCATGACGGTCGCCGGCTGCTTCCTGCTGTGGCCGAATTTCGAGCCCGAGCGCCTCCGGCAACAACTGCGCGACGCCATCGCGGCACATGGCCGCTATGGCGCCGCCGTGCTGTCCGACCTGGCAGGGGACGCCTCCGTCACCCGCGTCGATCATCTCCGCCGTGAAGCCGGCATCGCCAGCAACGACCTGGAGGCTTCGATCAGCCGCACCCTGGCCGAGCGTGCGCCAGGATCGCGGGAGGCATTGCAGGCAGCCTTTCTGGTCGTTGCGGCGTTGCGTCGCTGTGCCGGACGCCTGACCGCGATCACACTGGATCCGACGATGCCGACCGCTCTGCCACAACCGGCCTGGCGCGCCTGGCGCGACTGGATCGCGCGATCGACGGCCAGCCTCGCCGCGGGTGGCGCGCGGCTCGATCCGCGGCCGCAGCCCGCCGTCGAAGCGGTTGCACGTATCGGCCGGCAGGTCGAACTGATCGCCGGCGCGCTAGAGCGACTGCCTGGCTGAAGTGGGCCACAGCGGAACATGGGGGCAGGAATGAGCGACAAGCCGATGCCGTGGATCGGCGCCATGGAGGAGCGCGTGCGCCGCAACCTCGGCCGCGCCCTGTTCGCCGCGCGCTGGATCATGGCGCCGATCTATGTCGGGCTGCTCGGCGCGCTGGTCCTCGTCGTGGTGAAGTTCGTTCAGGAGCTGGTGCAGGCGGTGCCGGGTTTTCTCGCACTCGACAGCAGCGAGGCCATCTTCGTCGTCCTGACCCTGGTCGATCTCTCGCTGGTTGCCAACCTCGTGGTCATCGTCATGTTCGCCGGCTGGGAGAACTTCGTGGGCCGCCTGCTCGCGCTGACGGCAGACGACCAGCCGACCTGGCTGGGAGGCATGGATTTCGTCACAGTCAAGCTGCGGCTGGTCGGGTCGATCGTCGCCATCGCCTCGATCCAGATCCTCGAAACGTTCGTCCACATCAAGGATGTGCCGCAGCAGAATGCCGCCTGGCAGCTTGCCATCCTGATCGGCATCGCCTTCGTCGGGGTTCTGTTGGCGGTCGCCGATCGGCTGAGCGGCGGTCAGGAGAGGAAATAGTCCCATGCAGGCTGGCATCCAGTTCTTTCCCGACATCGGCCCCGACGTGCGGTCGGCGCGTGACTACTGGCAGGACGCGCTGGCGCTGGTCGCGCTGTGCGACCGTTACGGCTACAGCCACGTCCGCACGGTCGAGCACTACTTCCATCCGTATGGCGGCTACAGCCCCAATCCGGTGGTGTTCCTCGCCGCCGCCGCGCAGGTGACGAAGCACGCGCGCCTGGTCACCGGCGCCGTGCTGCCGGCGTTCAACAACCCGCTGAAGCTCGCCGGCGAACTGGCGATGCTGGATGCGCTGTGCGACGGCCGGCTCGACATCGGCTTCGCGCGTGCGTTCCTGCCGCACGAGTTCGCACGCTTCGGCGTAAGGCTGGACGAAAGCCGGGCGCGCTTCGACGAGGGCATGGAACAGGCACGACTTCTGCTGGAACAGGAGAACGTCACCTGCGAAGGCCGCTTCCACAGCTTCCGCAATGTCACCTCGCTGCCGCGTCCGACGCAGAAGCCGCGCCCGCCGTTCTATGTGGCGGCACTCGCCACCAAGGAATCGTTCGAGCGCGCCGGCGCGGCCGGCCACGGCATCATGGCGATCCCGATGGCCGGCGGCGCGATGGCCGAACTGCTCGGCACCTATCGCGAGGCGTGGCGGCGTGGTGGCCATGCCGGCGAAGGCACGGTGATGCTGGCGTTCCACATGTTCTGCCATCGGGATCAGACCGCGGCCGAGCGGATCGCACGCGAGCCGTTGAACCAGTACCTGCGCTCGCTGGTCGCGGCCGCGTCGGATTGGATGACGGGCGAAAACTCCGCCGACTACCCGGGCTACGACAAGATCATCGCCGCGCTGTCGCACGAGACCTTCGAAACGCAGGTCGAGAAATGCGCCGCCTGGGTCGGCACGCCGCAACGAATCATCGACACCGTGGCGACCTATCGCCGGCAGATCGGCGATTTCGAGATCGCCTCGTTGCAGGTGAATTTCCACGACGTCGCGCTGGCCGATGCACAGGCCTCGATGCGGCTGTTCGGCGAGGAAGTGCTGCCGCGATTGTAGGGTTCCGACGCGGGGAGTGGGTGTTGGTCAGCCGCATCCGCGCACGCGGTCGGCCCACTCGGTCGAGGCATGCGTGCAGAATACGTGGAACATCTGCTGACGCAGACGATCGGCGTCCGCCGCGTCCACCTCCTGGCCGTCCATCAGATGAACCCGGTAGCCGGCATCCTTGAGCAACGCGAACATCGCATCGAGGGTGCCACCGACCATGGCGATCCAGGGGCCGTGGACCTCGACATGCAGGTCGGGCCGGAAGCGATCGAGCGTCGCGGACAGGCCGCTCAGCACCTCGTGCTCGTAGCCCTCCACGTCGATCTTGATCATGTCTGGGGCGAAACGCTGGTCAGCGAGCAG
>JANWJK010000050.1 GCA_025452005.1 Acetobacteraceae bacterium
CGAACGCCTGGGCCCCGCGCCCATTCTCCGCACCCCATGCCCCGCCCCCGACCCCCTCCCGCACGGGGAGGGGGAGAATTTGAGCTTGAATCCTCGTATCGCCCTGCTGGGGTTCTCCATCGAGTGCAACCGCTTCGCCCCGGTCGCGACCGAGGCCGATTTCGCCGCCCGCACGCTGCAGCGTGGCGACGCCATGGTGGCGGACGCCCGCTCCGCCGCGCCGCACATGCTGGGCGAACTGCCCGGCTTCATCGCCGACATGGACGCCGCGGGCGCGTGGGAGCCGGTGCCGATTCTGCTGGCGATGGCCGAACCGAACGGGCCGGTCGACCAGCCGTTCTTCGATCGCATGCTGGCGGAATGGGAGCAGGGCCTGCGCCAGGCGGGCCGCCTCGACGGCGTCTATTGCGTGCTGCACGGCGCGGGCCTCGCGACCGCCGATCACGACCCCGAAGGCACTCTGCTGGCCCTGGTGCGCCGCATCGTCGGTCCCGCCACGCCGGTGGTCGCGAGCTACGACCTGCACGCCAACGTCTCGGATGCCAACGTCGATCTGGTGAACGCCTATATCGGCTACCGCACCAACCCGCATCTCGACATGCGCGAGCGCGGCGCCGAATCCGCACAGGTGCTGCGCCGGCTCCTCGGCGGCACCCAAACCCACCTCGCGCGCATCCGCCTGCCGATCGTGCCGCCCACAGTCAGCATGCTGACCGGCAAGGACGCGCACGAACGGCCGTACGGCGAGATGATCGATCTCGGCCAGCAGCGCATGCACGAGCCGCCCTATGCCGGCCGCGTGCTGAACGTCTCGGTGATGGGCGGCTTCGCCTACGCCGACACGCCGTTCAACGGCCTCACCGTCGTGGTCACTGCAACCGACGCCGATGCGGCGCAGTCGCTGGCACGCGAGATCGCCGCGGCGGGATGGGCGCGGCGTGAGCGGTTCCGCGCGACACTGACCTCGATCGATGATGCAACGGCTCTGGCCAGGGACACGAAGTCCGCGTTGATATTCGCCGATGCCGCCGACAATCCCGGCGGGGGCGGTCGCGGCAACACCATGTGGATCCTCGAAGCCTTCCACAAAGCCGGCGTGCGGGACGCGCTGGTCGGCGTGATCCACGATCCGACGCTGGCCGCCGAGGCGCACCGGCTGGGCGAGGGCGCCCGCTTCGCCGCGCGCTTCAATCGTGACGGCGGCGATGAGTTCGCCAGGCCGTTCAGTGCGTCCGCAGTGGTGCGACGGCTGCACGACGGCGCCATGCGCGGCCGGCGCGGCATCTACGCGAACAACACGCTCGCCCTCGGTCCCTGCGCGGCCTTGCGGCTTGACGGCATCACCGTCGTGGTGATCAGCAACCGCGTGCAGTGCGCCGATCCGATCTTCTTCGAGGCGTTCGGCCTCGACATCGCCGCGGCGCGCGTCGTGGTGGTGAAGTCGCGCGGCCACTTCCGCGGCGGTTTCGACGAGTTCTTCCGCCACGAACAGGTGGTCGAGGTGGACGCGCCCGGCCTTACCAGCCCGGTGCTGTCCCGCTTCCCCTGGCGGCACATGCCGCGCCCGGTGCTGCCGATCGATGCCGCCGCGGAGTGGCAGCCGTGAGGCTTGCCGATCTGCCGACGCCGTGCCTGGTGCTCGACCGCGCCATCCTGGAGCGCAACATCGCTACCATGGCAAACGGGCTTGCCCGCCACGGCGTGCCGCTGCGCCCGCACATGAAGACCGCCAAGTCGATCGACGTGGCGCGCCTGGCGACCGCGGGCCAACAAGGCGGCATCACCGTCTCGACGTTGGCCGAAGCCGAGTATTTCGCCGGCCACGGCATCAGCGACATCCTCTACGCCGTCGGCATCACGCCGCAGAAGCTCGATCAGGTCGCGAAGCTGAACAGCGTCGGCGCCGCGGTCATCGTGCTGACCGACGACCTCGACACGGCCGGCGCCATCGCCGCACACCGCCAGCCGCCGCGGGCGTTGATCGAGATCGACACCGGCGAGGGCCGTGGCGGGATCGCTCCGGACGATGGTCTGCTGCTCGAGATCGCCGTGCGGCTCGGCCCGTATCTCGCGGGAGTGATGACGCATGCCGGCCACTCCTATGCCGGCCGCAGCCCGGACGACATGGCGCGGATCGCCGAGGCCGAGCGGGCGGGTGTGGTGCACGCCGCCGAGCGCCTGCGCGCGGCAGGCCATGCCGCGACGATAGTCTCCATGGGCAGCTCGCCCACCGCGATGCATGCGCGCCGTCTCGACGGCGTCACCGAGGTGCGTGCCGGCGTCTACATGTTCGGCGACCTGTTCCAGGCGGAGATCGGCACCCACGGTGTCGACGCGATCGCGCTGACCGTGCTCACCAGCGTGATCGGGCGGCGCCCCGGCCGGCTGCTGGTGGATGCCGGCGGGCTGGCGCTGTCCAAGGACCGCAGCACGGCGGACGCACCGAGGGATTACGGCTTCGGCCTGGTACTCGATCGCGCCGGCGCACGCAGCCACGGCGACGCCGTCGTGCGCCGCGCCTACCAGGAACACGGCGTGGTGGAGGCCGATCCGGCCCATCCGCTCGATCTGCCGGTCGGCGCGAAGCTGCGGATCGCGCCCAATCACACATGCATGACCGCGGCGGCGCATGATCGCTATTTCGTGGTCGAGGGCGGCGATGAAGTCGTGGCAATCTGGCAACGCGCGAACGGTTGGTAGGCTGCGAAAGGGGGCGTGTCTTCCAGAACACCGATCCCAACGAATGGGGGTCATACCCGGAGTCCTCCGCGCCAGTGTCGCCGGTGCTCGCGCTGGTGGGGTTCGTCGGGCTGTGTCTGCTGGTCGCCGCCGCCGACGGCTCGATCGTGGCCGGCGCCGCGCGCGGCTGGTACTTGTCGCTGAACCGCCCCCCGGGCACGCCGCCGAATTGGGTGTTCGCGGCCGTCTGGACCGCGCTCTACGCCATGATCGGACTGGCCGGCTGGCTGGTGTGGCGTCGCACCGTCGGGACGCGGGCGCTCCGCCTGTGGGGCTGGCAACTCGCCGCCAACGCGTTCTGGACGCCGGCGTTCTTTGCGCTGCACAGCCCGCCGCTGGCATTCGCCATCTGTCTCGTGCTGCTGGGGCTGATCGCGCTGACCCTGCGCGCCTTCCTGCCGCTTCGCCCGGCCGCTGCCTGGCTGATGGCGCCATATCTGGCCTGGACCGGCTACGTGACGTATCTGACCGCCGGCTTCTGGTGGCTCAATCCAAGCTGAGCTAGACTGACCCCATGCGAATCCGGATCCGAATCCTGACTGGCTTGTTTGCCGCTGTCCTGTTGGTGGCCGCTACGCCGCTCGCGCAGGCCCAGATGCTGTTGAACCAGATGGGCCGTGGCAACCGGACGGCGGCGCCGCCGCCAACGACGAAGACCGCGCCTCCGCCGGCGCTGCCAGGGGCTGCATCGAGCGGCGATGCGGCTCCCGCCAACCGGCCGGCGAGCGATATGGAACCGAACGAAGCGCTGTTCGACGCGATCAACCGCGGTGACATCGGCGCCGCGCGCGAAGCGCTGGGCCGCGGCGCGGACCTGCAAGGGCGCAATATCCTCGGCATGACGCCGCTGGAGCTGTCGGTCGATCTTGGGCGCAACGACATCACCTTCGTGCTGCTGTCGATGCGTGCCGGGGACGAAAAGGCGAACCGCCAGGCCACCGCTGCGCAGGCGACGGGGAAGCCGAGCGTGACGAAGCAGGCGAAGCAGGCCCCGGCTCGTGCCGCACCGCGCGTCGCCACGGCGCCGCCGGCCCCATCGCAGACCGCTCGGCTGTACAGCGGCGATGGCGGCACGCCGAACCCGAACGCCGGCTTCCTGGGCTTCGATTCCAGTCGCCGGTGATGGCGGGAATTTCATCCGTCTGACGCGCCTGCGATTGGCGCCACACACGCTCCCTCCGCATATGCCTGGCACCGGTTTGGCGAAGAGGAGCGAATCATGCGCGATCAGGAAGTACGGCGGAACGCAAAGGACACCGCCCTTTCGATGATCCGGCTGCACGGCTTGCGGGCTCAGGCCGTGGCGCTCGAGCGCACGGCAGAGCTGCGCCAGCAGGGCGACGTCGCCGGCCACGACCTGTGGCAGCAAATCCACGCCGCAATCTGCGAGTTGCGACGGACGGCGCCGGAGGCGGCGCGGGCGTAACGCAAGGTCCCCGCTGGCGGCCCTTGGCGCCCGGGGCCAGGCAAAAGCGTCCGTTCGGTGCGCGACGATGACCGACAATCAGCCCCCATCCGTCGGGTCGAGGGTGTAGCTCGGCGGTAACTGCGCGGTCGGGCGCTGGTCCCCCGGAGGTTTGGATGGAGGCCCGTGCTGGGCCTAGCATCTGAACCCGCTGGCGGCCGACGCGTCACGGGCCTGGCCAGCCAGGGGGAAACATGGCCACGACGTTGACCCGGGCCAGATGCAAGCCGATCGCGCTTCTGCGTGGAGCGCGGCGCGGTGACGACCGATGACCGCGCCACCAGACGACAGCGCAGCCGACCTTCAGGCCGTCATCACGGCGTTGCGGGCAGAGCGCGACGCGGCGCTGGCCCAGAAAGCTGCGCTGGCTCGGGAACTCGGAGCCGAGGACGTCGCAGCCCTCAAGGTGGAGAACCACGAACTCCGCGCGGCACAGGCGGCCGGGCTGGAGGTGCTCCAGGCCATGATCGCTTCGCCCGGAGACACGCAACCGGTGTTCGATCTGATCGCGCGGCAGGCGGCGAACCTATGTGAGGTGCCGATCGCGGCGGTGGGTCTGTTCGACGGAACGATGGTACATCTGGCCACGCAGTCCGGCTTCGACGCCGCCTACGCCGACGTCTTCGCGAAGCAGTTCCCGCGATCGCCGAGCCCGGATTTTGCCATGGGACGCGCGATCCTCAATCGCCGGGTTGAACAGATCGAAGATACCGGCGCCGATACCAGACGCGGCTTCTCACCGCCGCCTGGACCGGGTTCGGCCCTGGCGGTTCCGTTGTTGCGGAACGGCACGCCTCTCGGCGTGATCGCTGTCGGTCGCCGGGCTCGGGGGTCCTTCTCGAGGAACCAGATCACGCTGCTGGAGACATTTGCCGAGCAGGCGGTGATCGCGATCAGCAGCGCGGAGACGTACCGCGCGTTGCGGGCACGTACGAGCGATCTTCAGGAGTCGCTGGAGCAGCAGACCGCGACCGCGGAGGTCTTGCAGGTGATCAACGCATCACCCGGCGATCTGGCGCCGGTGTTCGATGCCATGTTGGAAAAGGCACTGCGACTGTGCGACGCCACTTTCGGCGTGTTCTGGCAGCGTGACGGCGAGAGCTTCTACCCAGCGGCGTTGCACGGGGTGCCGAAGGCATTTGCCGAGCACTTGATGCGCAACCCGGTGCGTCCCTCCCCGAACTCAGGGGTGGGACGCACCGCGAGGGGCGAACCCTTTGTACACATCACGGACATCGCCGATAGCGATGCCTACAGGTCTGGCGATCCTCAGCGTCGAGCCCTTGTCGATCTTGGTGGCGGGCGTACGGCGCTATGGGTGGGCCTCCGCGGTGACGGGCGTGTGCCGGGCGTCTTTACAATCTACCGCAAGGAAGTTCGCCCGTTCACCGACAAGCAGATCGCTCTTCTCCAGAACTTCGCCGCCCAAGCCGTGATCGCCATGGAAAACGCGCGGTTGATCACCGAACAGCGCGAGGCGCTGGAGCAGCAAACCGCGACGGCCGAGGTGCTGCAGGTCATCAACGCCTCGCCTGGCAATCTGGTGCCGGTGTTCGATGCGATCTTGGAGAAGGCGGTACGCCTCTGCGAATCTTCGTTCGGCATTCTTGCCGCCTACGATGGTGAGTGCTTTCACAACGTTGCGGAGCGCGGCGCGCCGCCCGCGCTGGCGGATATCCTTCGTAAACCGATGCGGAGCACACCTGGAACGTCCGTCCATCGGATTGTTCACGGTGAGGATGTCGTACACGTCCCGGACATTGTCGACGACGAGGCCTACCGAGCAGGAAATCCGGCCCGCAGGGCGCTCGCCGATCTGGGCGGAGGGCGCACTCAGTTGGTTGTCGCACTGCGCAAGGACGAGACCCTGCTCGGCCTGATCAACGTCTACCGGCGGGAGGTGCGGCCGTTCACCGACAAGCAGATAGCGCTGCTGCGAAACTTCGCCGCCCAGGCGGTGATTGCCATGGAGAATGCTCGGCTGCTGACCGAACAGCAGGAGGCGCTGGAGCAGCAGACCGCGACCGCGGAGGTGTTGCAGGTCATCAATGCGTCGCCTGGCAATCTGGCGCCGGTGTTCGACGCGATGCTGGAGAAGGCGATTCGTCTTTGCGGATCCTCGTTTGGTAGCCTCGCTACTTATGACGGCGAAGCCTTTCATGTCGTCGCGATGCGGGGCGTGCCGCCGGCCCTGGCAGAGTTTTTCCGTGCGCCAATACTACCGGTTCCCGGGATGACCCTCTATCGCACTGTTCATGACGAGGATGTCGTGCACGTCGCGGACCTTACCGACGACGAGATATACCGATCGGGTAACCCGGCACGCAGAGCGATTGCCGATCTGGGTGGCGCCCGCACCCAACTCCTGGTTGCGCTACGCAAGGACCATACTTTGCTCGGTGCATTCAACGTCTTTCGCCAGGACGTTCGTCCATTCTCCGACAAGCAGATCGCGCTGCTGGAAAACTTCGCCGCCCAGGCGGTGATAGCGATGGAAAACGCGCGGCTACTGACCGAGCAGCAGGAGGCGCTGGAACAACAGACCGCGACCGCCGAGGTGCTGGGGGTTATCAATGCCTCGCCGGGCAACCTGGCGCCGGTGTTCGAGGCTATATTGAATAAGGCGCACGCCCTGTGCGGCGCCGCCCTAGGGTCTTTGGCCAGCTACGATGGAGAGGTCTTCAGCCGCTTGGCGACTCATGGATATCCACCAGAATATGAAGCTCTCGTTCGTCCGCCGAACAAACCGCTCCCTCATCTCCAGAGACTGCTGGATGGCGCGCGCTTTGTGCACGATGCCGACCTGGCGGTGGCGTTGCCGTGGAACACTGATGACCCATACAGGCGGGCGGCGGTCGAGATTGTCGGGATCCGCACCGCTCTGTTCGTGCCGTTGAGAAAGGACGGCAGGCTGCTCGGATATATCAGCGCCCAGCGACGTGAGGTCCGTCCGTTCTCGGAGAAGGAAATAGCATTACTTGAAAACTTTGCCGCGCAGGCGGTGATCGCCATGGAGAACGCGCGGTTGATCAACGAGCAGCGCGAGGCGCTGGAACAACAGACTGCCACCGCCGAGGTGTTGCAGGTGATCAACGCGTCACCCGGCAATCTGGCGCCGGTGTTCGATGCGGTGTTGGAGAGGGCGTTGCGGTTGTGTGGGGCGTCGTTCGGAACTCTCGCCACGTACGATGGTGAACATCTCGAAAGGGTGGCGTTCTTGGGCGTTCCACCCGCCTTCATCGAATACAACCAGCGAAATCCGCTCACCAAGAACGCCGCCTTGGTCGCGCAGGGCATTGCAACCGGAAAGCCTGTCCAGGCCACGGATATCATGACCGATGGACGCTTGGCGAGTTCGCCCAGCGTGCGCGATGCTCTCGTCGAACTGGGCGGTGTCCGCGCACTGTTGCAGGTGCCGCTGCTCAAGGACGGGGGTGTGGTTGGCTTCATCGGGGTCTGGCGCCGGGAACCGGGCGTGTTCCCCGACAGACAAGTCGCCTTAGTGGAAGGTTTCGCTGCCCAGGCGGTGATCGCGATGGAGAACGCGCGTCTGTTGACCGAGCAGCAGGAGGCGCTGGAGCAGCAGACCGCGACGGCCGAGGTATTGCAGGTGATCAATGCCTCGCCCGGCAATCTGGCGCCGGTGTTCGATGCGATGCTGGAAAAGGCGATGCGGCTGTGCGAGGCGCAGTTCGGCGTGCTCTCCACCTACGACGGCGAGCGCTTTCGGAGAGTGGCGTCCCACGGCATGCCGGTCGCGGAGACGCAAGGTTGGCCCGAGGGGATAGTGCCTGATCCGGGCAGCGCGCTGGAGCGGGTGGTGAACGGCGACCGCGTGGTTCATATCCTGGATCTCGTCGACACCGATCCCTACCGCCACGGGGTCGCTTCGCGCCTAAGTCTTGTCGCAACGACCGGTGCACGTTCCGCGCTCTGGGTGGGCTTGCGCAAGGATGATGCCTTGCTTGGGGTCTTTGTCATCTACCGTCGGGAGGTGCGGGCGTTCTCTGACAAGCAGATCGCGCTGGTGCGGAATTTCGCCGATCAGGCGGTGATCGCGATCGAGAACACACGGCTGCTGACCGAGCAGCGCGAGGCGCTGGAGCAGCAAACCGCTACCGCTGAAGTGTTACAGGTGATCAACGCCTCACCGGGGAACCTGACGCCGGTGTTCGACACGATACTAGAGAAGGCGTTGCGGCTGTGCGAGGCGGCGTTCGGCAGCCTCATCACCTACGATGGCGAATATTTTCAGGTCGTCGCGACGCGGGGGTTGTCGGCTGGTCTGGCGAAAGCCTTGCGCGAACGCGGACCACTTCTGCCGAGCAAGAGCATTGCCTATGACCAGATCGTTCGGGGCGCGGACATCGTGCACATCCCGGACATCATCGCTCTGGGGGCGCCGTTCCCGTCGTCACCGAATATCGATCAGGACGGAGCGCGTACGACGCTCTTTGTCGCGCTGCGCGGGGACGATGTTCTGTTTGGGGCCTTTGTCATCTTCCGGAAGGAGGTGCGCCTGTTCTCCGACAAGCAGATCGCACTATTGAAGAATTTCGCCGCCCAGGCGGTCATCGCGATGGAGAATGCGCGGCTGCTGGATGAAATCCGCCAGCGCCAGGAGGAGCTCCGCGTCACGTTCGAGAACATGGGAGACGGCGTCGCGCTGTTCGACGAAACTCAACATCTGGTCGCGTGGAACCGCAAGTTCCAGGAGATGCTCGACGTGCCCGACGATGTCATCGCGCGGCGTCAGACGTTCTCTGAATACGTCCGTTACCTCGCCGAGCGTGGTGAGTTCGATACCGGTGCCGACCCGGAAGAGCATGTGCGCCGGCTCATCGAGCAGGCGGGTCAATCCCGGACCCATGAGCGCACCCGGCCGGATGGACGGGTGATCGAAATCCGCCACAACCCGGTGGCGAGCGGCGGCTTCGTGCTGATCTACGCCGACATCACCGAACGGAAGCGAAACGAGGTTGAAATCCGCGCCGCCCGCGACGCGGCGGAGGAGGCCAGCCGCACGATCGAGGCCGCCTATCGCGAACTGAAGACTGCCCAGGCGAACCTGATCCAGGCCGAGAAGATGGCGTCATTGGGTCAACTCACCGCCGGTATCGCGCACGAGATCAAGAATCCGCTGAATTTCATCAACAATTTCTCCGCCCTCTCCACCGAGTTGATCGACGAATTGCGGGAGGTGCTTGCCCCCGAACCGCTGGGGGACACCGTCCGCGCCGAGGTCGAGGACCTGACGGTGCTGCTCAAGGGCAATCTGCAAAAGGTCGTCCAACATGGGCAGCGCGCCGACGGCATCGTGAAGAGCATGTTGGAGCATTCGCGCGGGTCCTCGGGCGAACGGCGCATGGTCGATCTGAACGCGGTGATCGATGAGGCGCTGAACCTCGCGTACCACGGTGCCCGCGCGCAGGATCAAAGTTTCAACATCACGCTGGAACGGGATTTCGGCGACGGCATCGCCCCGATCGAGGTCAACCCGCAGGACATGACACGGGTGTTCCTGAACCTCTTCGCCAACGGCTTCTACGCGGCCACAAGACGCGCAGACGCCAGGTTCATGCCGACGCTGAAGGTCGCCACACGCGATGCCGGCGAGGCGGTCGAGATCCGCGTGCGGGACAACGGCATCGGCATCCCGGCTGACATCAGGGACAAACTGTTCCAGCCGTTCTTCACCACCAAGCCAACCGGCGAGGGTACCGGTCTCGGCCTGTCGATCACCTACGACATCGTCACGCAGCAACATGGCGGCAGCATCGCCGTGGATAGCAAGGTCGGCGACTACAGCGAGTTCACGATACGGCTGCCGCGCAAGCCGTAGGTTCTCGCTGTCATTACGAGGAGCGTAGCGACGAAGCAATCCCCATGAAGGTGGGCACACTCGATGGAGATTGCTTCGCTTCGCTCGCAATGACAGTGGTGCGGGCGCAGACTCGCAGCCAGTGCAGACGGCGAGCACTCCCAGTGGCTGGGGCGGGAGGATTCGAACCTCCGGTGGCGGAACCAAAATCCGCTGCCTTACCCCTTGGCTACGCCCCATCACGGCCATGCGGTGAATAGGTCGCGGGACGCCCGAGGTAAAGCCTCGCTCAGCCGCCTCGCAGCGAACCGGCCCAGCACCACCAGCCGGGCCGTCTCAGTTGGTCCAGCGCCCGACCGGCCGCCCCGGCATCGGCGTAAAGCCCGAAGCAGGTCGCGCCCGAGCCGCTCATGCGCGCCAATCTACACCCCGGCGTCGCCCTAAGTGCCGCGAGCACGTCGCCGATCGCCGGGCACAGCGCCATGGCCGCCGGCTCGAGGTCGTTGCGCAGCCTGCCCAGGTCGGCGGCCATGACCTCCACGCCGCGCCAGGCGGCCGGCAACGCGGCCGGTAGCGACCACGCGCCACGGCGCGCGCGGAACACCTCGGCGGTAGCGACGGGAACCCCGGGATTGACCAGCAGGATGCCGCATGCCGGCAACACCGGCGCGGGTTCCAGACGCTCGCCGATCCCGCCCATGCGGACGGTCTGACCGGCAAGGCACACCGGCACATCGGCGCCAAGTCCTGTGGCCAGCCTGCCCAGCACCTCCGGCGCGGGCGCGATCCCCCACAGCCGGCAGAGCAGCCGGAGCGTCGCCGCCGCATCGGCCGAACCGCCGCCGACGCCGGACGCCACCGGCAGGCGCTTGTCCAGCACGATATGCGCGCCATGCGACACGCCGGCCTCCGTCGCCAGCGCGCGTGCCGCGCGCAGCACCAGGTTGTCGGGTTCGCCGGCCAGCGCCGCGGCGAACGGCCCGGTCACATCCAGCGCCAGCGTTGTGGCCGGCTCCGCGGACAGGATGTCGCCGATCTCGGCAAACGCCACCAGGCTGTCGAGCAGGTGGTAGCCATCCTCGCGGCGGCCGGTCACGTGCAGGTAGAGATTGACCTTGGCCCGGGCGACCTCGGTCAGGCGATCGGGCACAAACCCTACTGGCCGCTGACCACGGTCGGCCGTCCGCCCTGCAGCTTCGCCTCCAGCTTGGCCGCATCGTCCGGCTCGGGATTGAAGATCAGCGCGCGGCGCCACTGGTAGGTCGCCTCCAGCTTGCGCCCGGCCGCCCAGTAGGCGTCACCGAGATGGCCGTTGATCGACGCATCCTCGGGATCCAGCTCAACCGCCCGCTCCAGCGTCCGCACCGCTTCGGCAACCTCGCCCTGGCGCAGCATCACCCAGCCCAGGCTGTCGACGATGGCACCGTCGTTCGGCCGGTGCTGCACCGCCTTGTCGATCATCGCCCGCGCCTGCACCAGGTTCTGACCCATGTCGGCCCAGGAGTAGCCGAGATAGTTGAGCACGAACGGCTGATCAGGGGCGAGCAGCAGCGCATGCTTGAAGTCCGCCTCCGCCTTGGCCCACTGGCGCGAACGCTCGTAGCAGATGCCGCGCTCGTAGAAAGCGAGCCAATCGCTCGGCCCCGGCGCCTTGATTCGCGCGATGGCGCGGTCATAGGCGTTGATGGCTTCGGCAAAGCGCTGCTTGGCGCGCAACAGACCGCCTTCCCGCATGGTCGGGACCGAGCTGTCGGGATAGTCGTGGGCGATCCGCTGCAATTCGTGCATCGCATCGTCGGTATGGCCGAGCCGCTCGGTCAGCGTCGCGCGCTGGAGCCGGACCACAGCGATCAACGGGTCGTCAGCCGTGATGCCCGCGAGCACGTGCAGCGCGTTCTCGAAGTGACGCTGGCCGTCCAGGATATCGGCTGCCAGCAGACGCGCGGCGGTGAAGTCGGGTCGCAGGTCGAGCGCCAGGCGCAGCACCAGCATGGAGAAGTCGCTGGCATCCTGCGCACGCAGCGTAGCGGCCAGCGCGAGATAGGCCTCGGCGATGCCGTCCGTCGCGCGCGGCACTGCCGGGTTCATGCTGGCGGCCGTCAGCGCCGGCAGGGCGATGCCGATATCCGGCGCGTCGCCCGCCAGCTCGGTCAGGATGCGCTGCGCCTCGGCGAGGTGGCCGTGGCGCGCCTGGGCGCTTGCGAGGACCTGCGCGAGACGCAGGTTCATGCCGCCGTATTCGGCCTGCGCCTGGCGGTACAATTTTGCGGCGTCCGCCGAACGGCCGGCCTGGTCGGCGATGAGCGCGGCGTGCAGCGCATACACGCCGCGGAACCGCTGGCCATCGAGGAACGGACGCAGCGTGGCCAGCGCAGCGTCGGTGCGGCCGTCGCCCTGCTGCGACCAGGCGACCAGCAGCGGTTGCAGGAGCTGCGTCAGGCCCTGCCGCGGCAGCATCTGGAAGCGTTGCTCCGCCGCCTGCCAGTGGCCGGCCCGCACCTCGGCCTGGCCCAGCAGGAGCTGCGCCGCCTGGCTGTCCGGCAGCGAGCGGGCAAGCTGCAACGCCTCAGCGCGGCCGGCCACCAGGCTGGCAACGAACGCCTGCTGCAATACCTCGGTATCGCCGGGCCGTGCCGCCAGCGCGCGCAGGAACTGCGAGGCAGCCGTCTGGGCATCCGCCTCGCTCATGGCAAAACGGCCGGTCAGGAACTCGCCGAATACTCCGGACGGCGCGTCGTGGGCGCCACGGGCGGCGGCCCGGTTCGCCGGCGGATCGGCTGCCGCACAGGCCGACAGCAGGGTAATGGCGAGAAGGAGCGCACGGCGCCCACTGCGGATTTGCTGCATCCGCACAAGCTACTTCATGTGTGCGTGAGAGTCATGCGGATTTGAACCTTCAAACCCCGTTACATGCCGCTACATACCGCCCGGATAGTTCGGTCCGCCGCCCCCCTCGGGCGTCACCCAGTTGATGTTCTGCGCCGGATCCTTGATGTCGCACGTTTTGCAGTGCACGCAGTTCTGCGCGTTGATCTGTAGCCGCGGGTCGCCTTCATCGGCGCCGACGATCTCGTACACGCCCGCCGGGCAATAGCGCACCTCCGGACTGCGAAACCGCCGCCAGTTCAGCGTGATCGCCTGCCCCGGATCGGCGAGTCGCAGATGCGCCGGCTGGTTCTCCTCGTGATTGGTGTTGCTGATGAACACCGACGACAGCCGGTCGAACGTCAGCACGCCGTCCGGCCTCGGGTACTCGATCGGCGACGCGGTCGACGCCTCCAGCAATGTTTCGTTGTCGGGATGTGGATGGTGGAAGGTCCACGGCGCCTTGCCGCGCAGCAGGTACGTGTCGATTGCG
>JANWJK010000051.1 GCA_025452005.1 Acetobacteraceae bacterium
CTCGTCGACGACCGCGTTGACGGCGCGATCGATGCCACGCTTCAGGTCCATCGGGTTCATGCCCGCGGCCACCGCCTTGGCGCCCTCGCGCACGATCGCCTGCGCCAGCACCGTCGCCGTGGTGGTGCCGTCGCCGGCAATGTCGTTGGTCTTCGAGGCCACCTCGCGCACCATCTGTGCGCCCATGTTCTCGAACTTGTCGCCGAGCTCGATCTCCTTGGCGACGGTCACGCCGTCCTTGGTGATGCGCGGCGCACCGAAGCTCTTGTCCAGCACCACGTTGCGACCCTTCGGGCCCAGCGTGACCTTCACCGCGTCGGCCAGGATGTCCACGCCGCGCAACATGCGCGCACGGGCGTCACCGCCGAACCTTACGTCCTTGGCAGCCATGTACAGGTTTCCTTCGTGGTTGGTTTTACGCGGCCTTCCGCTTCGCGGCCGGCTGACCCTCGATGATGCCCATGATGTCGGACTCCTTCATGATCAGGAGCTCCTCGCCATCCAGCTTCACCTCGGTGCCGGACCACTTGCCAAACAGGATGCGGTCGCTCGCCTTCACGTCGAGCGGCACCAGCTTGCCGGTCTCGTCGCGCGCGCCGGGGCCGACGGCGACGACTTCGCCCTCCATCGGCTTCTCTTTCGCCGTGTCTGGGATGATGATGCCGCCCGCGGTCTTTTCCTCGGCTTCAAGCCGACGGACCACGACCCGGTCGTGCAGGGGACGGAACTTCATTCGGATCCTCCAGGGTTGATCTTGGCCTGAGTTGATCTTGGACGGGTGGCTTGTCTGGGTTCGCCAACCCTCTCGCGGCCCGAAATCGAGCATCGCAGGCGGGCTACTAGCACTCTCTTGGGGAGAGTGCCAGCGGGCAATTGCACGATCGGCGCAGACCTAGTCACACGCGGCTCGCTGGCGCGGGCACAAAGGGCGGGGTACAAATCCGCCGGATAACTCGGGGGAGGGACTGCCATGTTCAGATGTCTCGCGACAGGGGCGGCACTGGCCGCGATGTTCGCCCTGACTCCGCCCGCCGGTGCCGAGGAACAGCGCGCGGAAGTGATCCACTGGTGGACGTCGGGCGGCGAGTCGGCTGCGGTAAAGGTGTTCGCCGATCAGTTCCAGGCGGCCGGTGGCACCTGGGTGGACACCGCGATCGCAGGGGGCGCCAATGCGCGCACCGCGGCCATCAATCGTACGGTCGGCGGCAACCCGCCCACCGCGATGCAGCTCAATACCGGCAAGCAGTTCGACGACCTGGTGGAAAACGATCTGCTGGCCAACGTGGACGCACTGGCCGGGAGTCAGAACTGGAAAGCCATCCTGCCCGCTGCATTCCTGCAGGCGGTGACGCGCAACGGCCACGAATACGCCGTGCCGGTGAACATTCACGGCCAGAACTGGCTGTTCTACTCCACTGCCGCATTGGCCAAGGCGGGTACGCAGCCTCCCACCAACTGGGATGACCTGTTCCCTGCGCTGGACAAGCTGAAGGCCGCCGGCCTAATTCCGCTGGCGTTCAGCGGCCAGCAGAACTGGGAACGCAACCTGTTCAACAATGTCATGGTCGGACGCGGCGGGCACGATCTCTTTGTGGCCTTCTGGGGCAAACGCGACGTTGCGATGGTGAAGGGCCCTGAATTCCGCAAGATCGCCGAGACCTTCAAACGCCTGCGCGACTACGTCGATCCAGGCAGCCCGGGGCGCAACTGGAACGATGCGACCAACCTGGTGATCCAGGGCAAGGCCGGCATGCAATTCATGGGCGACTGGGCGAAGGGCGAGTTCACCGCCGCGGGCCAGACACCTGGAAAGGAATATGGCTGCACCGTGCTCGGCGATCACGGCATCGCCTACGTCATGGGCGGTGATGTGTTCGTCTTCCCTCAATTGAAGGATGCCAGCCAGAAGAAGGCGCAGCAGTTGCTCGCGCGCGTCCTGCTGGAGCCGGACACCCAGATCAAGTTCGCGCAGAAGAAGGGATCGATCCCGGTCCGGCTGGATGTCGACACCAGCACGCTCGATGACTGCGCGCGCAAGGCGTCCGGGTGGATCCACGACGTGAACGCCCAGGTTCCGGCCAATGAGATGCTGTCACCACCCGCGCTTACCGGGGCGATCCAGGACCTGATCTCGCAATACTGGAACGACACGACCATGACGACCGATGCGTTCATCAACAAGGTGGCGAACACGCTAACGCAGCCGTTCTGAACCACAGGGCCATGCGAATCGGCTCACGCCTGTCGACGCACCTGGCGCTGGCGCCGGCGTTGCTCATCGCCCTGGTGGCCTACTGTGGCGCGATGGGGTGGACGATCTGGATATCGTTCACCAACTCGCGAATGCTGCCGAGTTCGGTGTTCGTCGGGTTGCGGCAATACAGCAGCCTCGCCACCAACGAACGCTGGCTGACCTCGGTGCAGAACATCGCCATCTTCGGCCTGCTGTTCATCGCCATGGCGCTGGTGCTGGGGTTCATGCTCGCGGCGCTGATCGATCAGCGCGTGCGCGCCGAGAGCCTGTTGCGCTCGGTGTTCCTTTACCCGTTCTCGATGTCGTTCATCGTGACCGGACTGGCCTGGCGGTGGCTGCTCGATCCCACCTTGGGCATCGAAAAGGTCGGCCATGACCTTGGCTTGGCTTGGTTCCGCTTCGACTGGCTGGTGCGACCCGAGCGCGTGATCTACACGTTGGTGCTCGCCGCGGTATGGCATGCCGCCGGCCTGGTCATGGCGATCATGCTGGCCGGACTGCGCGGCGTCGATCCCGAGATCTGGAAGGCGGTGCGGGTGGACGGCATTCCCGCATGGCGTGCCTATCTCTTCATTGTCGTGCCTCTGATGCGCGGCAGTTTCGCCACCGCGGTCATCCTGCTCGCGGTCAGTGTGGCGCGCCTCTACGATCTGTCGGTGGCGATGACTAATGGCGGTCCGGGCATCGCATCGGAAGTGCCGGCCAAGTTCGTGATGGACCACCTGTTCGAACGCGGCAACGTGGGCCTTGCCACCGCCGCCGCGACGACAATGCTGATTACCGTGGCCGCGGTGCTTGCGCCGCTGATGTACTGGCAGTACCGCCAGCCCGCACGACGCCCGCTATGAGCGCCGCCATCCGGGAACCGCGCGGCCGCCGCCCGTGGAAACCGACGCCGGCGCGCCTGGGTCTGTATGCCTTCCTTCTCATCTCTGCGCTGTTCTTCCTGATGCCGCTCTATGTGATGGTCGTCACGTCGCTGAAAGGCATGCCGGAGATCCGCCAGGCCCACCTCCTCAACCTGCCAGCGGCGCCGAGCTTCGCTGCCTGGAGCAAGGCGTGGTTCGCCGCCTGCACCGGTCTTTCCTGCAACGGCATTCGTGTGGGCTTCATCAACTCGCTGCGCATTATGGTGCCGAGCGTGATCGTATCGATCCTGGTCGGCGCGATCACCGGCTATGCGCTGTCATTCTGGCGGCCGCGCGGCGCCGTGCTGCTGTTCGGCGTGCTGATCGCCGTCGCCTTCATCCCGTACCAGGTCTTCATCTATCCGCTGGTGCGCATCTTCTCCTATCTCGGCATCAACAACTCGGTCCCTGGTATCGTGGTGATCCACACCATCTTCGGCTTGCCGACGATGACGCTGATCTTCCGTAACCACTTCGCCGCACTGCCCGAGGAGCTGTTCAAGGCGGCGCGCGTGGACGGCGCGGGTTTCTGGCGCATCTTCGGCGCTATCATGCTGCCCATGGCGCTGCCGATCATCGTCGTTGCCGTCATCCTCCAGGTCACCGGCATCTGGAACGACTTCATCTTTGGCCTCGTATTCGCCGGACGCGAGAATCTGCCGATGACGGTCCAGCTCAACAATATCGTCAATTCCACCCAGGGCGAACGCGAATACAATGTCGAGATGGCCGCGACCCTGCTGACCGCGACCGTACCGCTCGTTGTCTATTTCATATCGGGACGCTGGTTCGTGCGCGGCATCGCCGCCGGCGCCGTGAAGGGTTAGGCGATGGATCGGCAGGGCAACGTCTCGCTTCGCGGCGTCGCCGTCGCCTACGGCCCGGTCCGCGTGTTCGATCGTCTCGACCTGGAGGTCGCGCAGTCGGAGTTCCTCGTGTTGCTTGGACCGTCCGGTTGCGGCAAGTCCACGCTGCTCAATGCCATCGCGGGACTGACCGAGATCGATGACGGCGAGATCTGGATCGGCGGCCGCAACGTGACCTGGCACGAGCCGAAGGATCGTGGCATCGCCATGGTGTTCCAATCCTACGCACTGTATCCGCGCATGAACGTTCGCGCCAACCTCTCATTCGGTCTGAGGGTTGCGCGGACGCCGCGCGCCGAGATCGAGCGACGCGTGCGCGTGGCTGCCGAGATGCTGCAGATCGGCGACCTGCTCGATCGCCGGCCGGCGGAGCTCTCGGGCGGCCAACGCCAGCGCGTCGCAATCGGTCGCGCGTTGGTGCGCGACGCCGGCGTGTTTCTGTTCGACGAGCCGCTGTCGAACCTCGACGCCCAGCTTCGCAGCGAGCTGCGCGTCGAGATCAAGCGTCTGCATCAGCGGCTGGGCGCGACGATGATCTACGTGACCCACGATCAGATCGAGGCCCTCACGCTGGCCGATCGCATCGCGGTCATGAAGGACCGCACGTTCCAGCAGATCGGCACGCCGCAGGAGATCTATCTGCGTCCGGTCAATCGCTTTGTGGCGACCTTCGTGGGGTCGCCGGCGATGAACTTCGTGCCCGGCCGTATCGAGGGCGCCGGCGCGCCTGTGTTTCGCTCGGCTTCGCTTCGGCTGCCGGTGCCGGGCTACAAGTTCGCGCATGCGCCGGCCGATGGGGCGCCGGTGGAACTCGGCATCCGGCCAGAGCATATCATCCTGGCGCCTGACGCGAGCGATGCGCAGGAGGTATCGGTGGAGATGAGCGAACCGATGGGCAGCGATCTGCTTGCCTGGACGCGTCTCGGCGATCTTCCGCTGTCGATCCGGCTGCCGGCGGAGACGATGCTGACGCCGGGCGATCGCTTGCGCATCCTGTTGCCGGAGAACCGGCTGAACTTGTTCGACGCCACGAACGGCGCGCGTCTGTGACGGAAGGAACGCTCATGCCGATTACCGATACCTTGTCGATCCAGCTCTACACGCTGCGTTCGATGAACGACCTCGATACGATACTCGACACCGTCTTCGCCGCGGGTTTTCGTAACGTTGAAGGTATCGGCTCGCATCTGGATGACGCAGCCAATGTAAAGGCGAAGCTGAACGCGCGAGGGCTGCAATTCTCATCGTCGCATGTCAGCCTCGCCGCCTTGCGCGAACGGCCCGACAAGGTGATCGCCGCTTGCCGGCTGCTCGGCTTCGAGCAACTCTTCATGCCGGCCGTGCCGCCGGAAAAGCGGGACATGGATGCCCAAGGCTGGCGCGCGCTGGGGCGCGAACTCGGTTCGCTCGCAAAGCGCTTTGCCGATGGCGGGATACGTCTTGGCTACCACAACCACAACTGGGAGCTGAAACCAAAAGACGGCGCGAAGACCGCGCTCGAACTGCTGTTCGCGGAGGCCGAAGGCAGCAACCTGGCGTGGCAGGCGGATGTGGCGTGGCTTGTGCGCGGCGGCGCGGCGCCAGAGGAATGGCTGCACCGCTATCGCGACCGCCTGATCTCCGCCCACGTGAAGGACATCGCACCGGCAGGCACCAAGCTGGACGAAGACGGCTGGGCCGATGTCGGTGCCGGCGTGCTTGATTGGCACGCGCTGTGGCAGACCTGTCGCGACTGCGGCGCAAGCTGGATGGTCGTGGAGCACGACAAGCCGTCCGACCCGGCACGCTGCGCGCGCGCGAGCTTCGCCTGGCTCTCTAAGTTGCAAGGCTGAGGGCAATGGCACCGACGACGATCGGCATCATCGGCTGCGGCAGTATCAGCGACGCCTACCTGCGAGGCGCGGCACGATCGCGGCTCGTCCAAGTGAAGTCTGTCGCCGACATTCGCGCGGAAGCGGCCAAGGAGAAGGCGGCGGAACATATGGTGCAGGCGGTGCCGGTAGACGCGCTGCTCGCCGATCCCGACATCGAGATCGTGGTGAACCTGACCATTCCGGCGGCGCATGCACCGGTGAGCCTGCGGGCGATCGAGGCAGGCAAGCACGTCTATCTGGAGAAACCGCTGGCGACACGGTTCGCCGAGGCGAAGCCGGTGATGCTGGAAGCTGCCGCGAAAGGGTTGCGGGTGGGCTGTGCACCGGACACGTTCCTTGGCGGTGCGCATCAGGCGTGCCGTTACGCGATCGATGTCGGCGCGATCGGGGTCCCCATCGCCGGCGCGGCCACCGTGCTGTCTCACGGCATGGAGCATTGGCACCCGAACCCGGCATTCTACTATCAGCACGGCGGCGGCCCGATCCACGACATGGGTCCCTACTATGTGACACAGCTGGTCAACCTGCTCGGTCCCGTGTCGCGCGTGACCGCTCAGGCATCGACCGCCAGCAGGCTGCGCGCCATAACCAGCGAGCCGCTGGCCGGTCAGACCATCGCTGTGGAGGTGCCGACCACGGTGAACGGCGTGCTGTCATTCGCCAATGGCGCCAACGTGTCGCTCAGTCATTCCTGGGATGTCTGGAAGCACTCGCGTCTTCCGCTCGAGATCTACGGCAGCGAAGGCAGCATGCTGGCGCCTGATCCCAACTTCTTCGGCGGCGAACCCAAGGTCACGCAACGCGATGGCGACTGGACACTGCTCAACATCGGCGCACATCCCTATGGCGAGCCGAACCGGGTGACACGTACCGGCGCGCATGTGGCCGACCACCGCATCATCGGACTGCTCGACATGGCCGCGGCAATCCGCAGCGGACGGCCGCATCGTGTCAGCGGCGCGTTGGCGCTGCACGTTCTGGAAGTGCTGGATGCCTTCGAACGCTCGTCGCTCGAAGGCCGCCACATCGTCATCGAGACGCCGTGCGAGCGGCCCGAGAAGCTGCCGCTCGGTTCTGGCGAGGAGGTGTTCGCATGACAGCATCGATGCGCGGGCCGGGGATCTTCCTGGCGCAGTTCGCCGGCGATGCCGCGCCGTTCAACAATCTTCGCGCGATCGCCGGTTGGGCGGCCGCACTGGGCTACGCGGGCGTGCAGGTCCCGTCCTGGGACAGGCGATTGTTCGATCTCGATCGTGCCGCCGACAGCGATACGTACTGTGACGAGATCAAGGGGACCTTGGCCGACGCCGGCGTTGTGCTTACCGAGCTATCCACGCACTTACAGGGCCAACTGGTCGCGGTGCATCCGGCGTATGACGAAGCCTTCGACGGCTTCGCGCCGACCGTGGTTCGCGGCAACCGCTCGGCGCGCCAGGCCTGGGCGGTGGAACAACTGCTGAAGGCGGCACGTGCCTCGGCCCGCCTCGGGCTGACGGCGCATGCAACGTTCTCCGGCGCCCTCGCCTGGCCCTACATGTATCCATGGCCGCAGCGACCGCCCGGCCTGATAGAGACCGCGTTCGAGACGTTGGCCACACGTTGGCGGCCGATACTGGATGCATTCGATGCAGCCGGCGTGGACGTCTGCTTCGAGATCCACCCCGGCGAGGATCTACACGACGGCGCCAGCTTCGAGATGTTCCTGACGCGCATCGGGCATCACGCGCGCTGCAAGATCCTCTACGATCCAAGCCATTTCGTGCTGCAGCAACTCGACTATCTCGGCTTCATCGATCTGTATCACGAGCGTATCGGCGCATTTCATGTGAAGGATGCAGAATTCAACCCGACCGCACGCCAGGGCGTCTACGGCGGCTACCAGTCATGGGCGGAGCGGGCTGGCCGGTTCCGCTCACTCGGCGATGGGCAGGTGAACTTCCGCGGCATCTTCTCACGGCTTGCGCAACACGGATTTGCCGGCTGGGCGGTGCTGGAGTGGGAGTGCGCCATCAAGTCGGCGGAACAGGGTGCGCGCGAAGGTGCGCCGTTCATCCGCGAGCACCTGATCCAGGTGACGGACAAGGCGTTCGACGACTTCGCCGCGGCCGCCACGGACGATGCGGCCAACCGCCGCATGCTGGGGCTGGATCGCGGATAATGGCTGCGACCGGCTGCGTGCGTCTTGGCATGGTCGGCGGCGGACAGGGCGCGTTCATCGGCGCAGTGCACCGCATCGCCGCGCGGCTCGACGATAGCTATGTCCTGGTCTGCGGCGCGCTCTCGTCAGATGCGAACCGCGCGCATGCTTCCGCCGCGGAGATCGGTCTCGATCCGGCCAGGAGCTATGGCTCCTACACCGAGATGTTTGCCGCTGAACGCACGCGCTCCGACGGAATGGAGGCGGTGGCGATCGTGACGCCGAACCACCTGCACTACCCCGTTGCGCGTGCGGCGTTACACGCCGGATTCCACGTGATCTGCGACAAGCCGCTTGCGACCAGCGTGGTGGAAGCGGATGCATTGGTGCAATTGGCCGCCGATGCCGATCGCATCTTTGCGGTCACCTACAATTATTCCGGCTATCCGATGGTGCGTCAGGCTCGCGCCATGGTCGCGCGCGGCGACATCGGCGCACTTCGCGTCGTGCAGGTCGAATACGCCCAGTCCTGGCTAGCGGGACCGCTGGAGGCCACAGGACAGAAGCAGGCGGCATGGCGAACCGATCCATCGCAGGCCGGATCCGGCGGTGCCATCGGCGACATCGGCAGCCATGCGTTCCATCTGGCCTGCTTCGTCAGCGGCCGCGTTCCCGAGCAGATCCTCGCCGATCTATCGACGTTCGTTGCGGGAAGAAAGGTCGACGACAACGCACATGTGATGCTCCGCTTCGCCGGTGGCGCGCGCGGCATGTTGTGGGCGAGCCAGGTGGCGCACGGCCATGACAACGCGCTGCGGCTCCGCGTGTATGGCGAGAACGGCGGGCTGGAATGGGCGCAGGAGGAACCGGATCGTCTCTGGTTCACGCCATCGGGGCAGCCACGGCAGTTGCTGACGCGGGGTGGACCCGGTCTGTATCCCGAGGCGGCGCGGGTCACGCGCGTGCCGGCCGGCCATCTCGAAGGCTATATCGAGGGATTCGCCACCATCTATGCCGAGGTGGCACGTGCGCTTCGCTCGGCACGCGAGAATGCCGTCGCGGCGCCAGAGGTCATGTTCCCGACTGTCATGGATGGCGTCTGCGGTGTTCGCTTCATCGACGCATGCGTGAAGTCGTCGGCGGCGGGAGTACGCTGGATAGACCTGCAATAATACCGGCGGAAGGAGCGAGTACATGACTGATGAGCGGAGCTCCGCTGCGGCATCGTTTTGTCTCGAAGAGGCGACGATCGAAGGGCTGCACCGTGCGATCCGGGCGGGCCAGACGAATTGCGTCGCGATCGTGCGGCATTACATCGAGCGGGCGCGGGCGTTCAATGGCGTTGCCAGCGCGCTGGTCACCGAAGATGGCGCGACGATCGCAGAGGCCACAGGCACGGTGCGCGCGATGGCGCCGCTGCGTTTTCCTACCGCTACCGTCAGGGCCTCGACCATCCTGCCGGACCTCGACAAGTATCGCGGACCGCCGCTCGAATTCGGCCGGATGGAGGCGACCGCCTCGGATCCCAGCGTGCAGCAACAATACGGCATGATCGCCGGCATTGCGAATGGCGGGCAGTTGAACGCGCTGGCCACGCTCAACATCCGCGGCGAACGGTCCGTGACCTGTCGTGGCGAGTTCGATCGTCACCCGTCGCAGGGACCGTTGCCGCCGGGCGCGCCGCCGGTCTGCGATGAATTCCGCCGTCTGCCGGACGCGCTGGAGCGCGCAGCCGAACTCGATGCGCTCTACGGGCAGGATCCCGATCTCGACACTATGCCGATGCACGGCGTCGTGTTCTCGTTCAAGGATCCGTTCGACACCAAGGACATGCGCACCACGGCCGGCGGCGATGCGCGCTACGACATCGATTTCCCGGTACGCGACCACTTGCTGGTCGAGCAGTTGCGCAACAAGGGCGCGATCATCTTCGCCAAGGCGGTGAACACGGAATACAACGGTCGCGCCGGCGATCCCGGCGGCCGGCACAGCCCGGAGAAGCTGCTGCCGTCGGTACTTGGCTATCAGCGCAGCAGTTGGGCCGGCAATCCCGCCAATCCGTACGACACGACGCGCGCGGCCTCGCTCGGCTCGAGTTCCGGATCGGGCGTGTCGGTCAGCGCCAATCTGGTGATGTGCAGCCTTGGCGAGGAGACCCGCGCCTCGTGCCGCGGTCCGGCCAACCACAATGCGGTGGCGCTGATCCTGCCGCACAAGGCGATGCTCGGTTTCGACGGCGGCGCGATCGGCGCCGACATCTACTGCGACCGCAGCGGCATCCTGGCCCGCACCATCGCCGACTGCGCCAAGGTGCTCGATGCGCTGAAGGATCCCGTCGCGGGCTATTACGATCCGCGCGATCCCTACACGACGGTGCCGCGCTCCTCCGTTTTGCCGACGCCGTATGCCGGCCATGCGACGATGCCAGGTACGCCTGGTGCGCTGAAAGGCGTACGCATCGGCATAGTCCGCGAGTCTATGCTGGTGCTGCCTGGAGAAAGGGCGCCGACGCCTATCGCGACGGCTGCCGCCGCCGAGATCAAGGCGATCCTCGGCGTGAAGCTTGGCGCTGTGCTGGTCGAATCGACCGATCCGGCCTGGCATCCGGACCCGGACATCGAGCAGATGGCCCCCGACTTCCGGACCGCACTCGCGCGGCTCGTGCCCGTATTCATGCCCGACCTGCTGTTTCGGCTGACGCCGGACGGTGAGCCGTTGTTCAAGGAGTTCGCGGCGGCGATCCGGCCGACCGAGTTCGCACCCGGCACATTCTTCGGCACCGGAACGCTGACGCCGATCGACTACTGCGTCGAACTGGCCGAAGGGCGGGTGGTACCGCCGGTGAACCTCGACATCGCCACCATCCAGGACCAGGAGCTGGCGATGTCGTTCCGCTTCCATGTCGCGCAATATCTGACCCGCCGGGCGGCGGACTGGAAGGCGCGCGGCTTCACCGAGACGCTCGATGACTTCGCGGCACTCAACCAGCGTTCCAAGTTCTGGGGTGACGACGGTCGCGCGGCGTTCCGCAACTGGGAGGAGGTCGCCGATCCGCGCAACAGGTTGGGCGGACGCCAGGGCGTGGACGAACGCATCATGCTGCGCGAGCTGCTACGGCGGGTGGACATGATGGTGATGCTGGAAAACCGCCTCGATGCGCTGGTGCGTCTGCACACCCCCTTGGCGCCGGCCCTGATCGGCGGCGCGTCGGAGGCCGGGGTGCGGCAGAACCTGCGCCTCGAATCGTTCTATGGTCCGAACGCGGGTCTGACCGAGGTGCTGATCCCGGCTGGGTATGTGACGACCGTGTACGACCCGGTGTTTCGGCTGCGACCGGACGGCCGCGGCTATGTATCGGCCCCTGCCGATAAGCCGACCACGATCCCCTCACCGGGATTGCCGTTCTCGCTGGTGTTCCGCACCGAACCGGGGCGCGAGGATGTGCTTCTGCGCATCGCGTCCGCCTACGAGGCGGCATCGCAACGCCGCATTCCGCCGCCGGCATTCGGGCCGTTGCGGTGATGCCGTTGCGCCAGCGACCTC
>JANWJK010000052.1 GCA_025452005.1 Acetobacteraceae bacterium
GATTATCTGGCGGTGGCCACGATGGGTCTGGGCGAGATCGTACGCGTCATCGTGCAGTCGGACTTTGCCGCGCCATTGCTTGGCGGCGCCCAGGGGATACTGCAAATCCCCAAGCCCAGCCTGGGAAGTTTCGTGCTGGGCAGCCCGGTGTCGCTGTTCTACCTGACCCTGGTTGCCTCGGCGGTCGCCGCGTTCGTCGCCTGGCGGCTGGAGAACTCCCGACTCGGCCGCGCCTGGATGGCGCTGCGGGACGACGAGGATGTGGCGCAGGCACTCGGCATCAACCTGGTGCGGGCGAAGCTGCTCGCCTATGGGCTCGGCGCCGCGTTCGCCGGACTGGCCGGATCGATATTCGCCACCATGGTCACCTCGGTCTATCCGTCGAGCTTCCAGTTGCTGATCTCGATCAACGTGCTGGCGCTGATCATCGTCGGCGGGATGGGCAGCCTGCCCGGCGTGGTGCTCGGCTCGATCGTGCTGATCGGCCTGCCGGAACTGCTGCGTGAGTTCGGCGAGTATCGCTACCTGTTCTATGGCGCGGTGCTGATCGTGATGATGCGGCTGCGGCCCGAGGGGCTGTGGCCGTCGGACGTGCGCCAGCGCGAACTGCACGCCGCCGACGAGACGCTGGCGTTGGACGCCGGTGCCGATGCGGTGCCCGTGCAGCAGAGGTAGGCATGAAGCAGGAAGGCCCTGTCACGCTTCTTCGCTGCAGTCACCTCACCATGCGCTTCGGCGGCCTGGTGGCGATTGCCGACCTGGACCTCGCGGTGACCGAGCACAGCATCCACAGCGTGATCGGCCCGAATGGAGCCGGCAAGACCACGGTGTTCAACTGCATCACGCAGAACCTTCAGCCGACCGCGGGCGAAGTGTGGTTCGCCGGTGAACGCATCGACGGCCTGACGCCCGATCGCGTGGCGGCGGCGGGAATCAGCCGCACGTATCAGAACATTCGGCTGTTCCGGAACATCACCGCGCTCGAGAACCTGCTGGTCGGGATGCATCTGCACCTGCGTTCCACCTGGTGGGGTGCGGTGCTGCGCACGCCGCACACCATGCGCGACGAGCGCGCGGCGCACGAGGAGGCGCTGCGCCTGCTGCACTTCGTCGGGCTGCGCGGGCGCGGCGACGTGCTGGCGCGCAATCTCGCCTATGGCGAACAGCGGCGGCTGGAGATCGGCCGCGCGCTCGCGACCAGGCCGAAACTGCTGCTGCTCGACGAACCGACCGCGGGGATGAACCCGCACGAGACCTCGGACATGATGGACTTCATCCAACAGGTGCGCGCGCGTGTCGGCATCACCATCCTGTTGATCGAACACCAGATGCGCGTGGTGATGTCGATGTCGGACAGGGTCACCGTGCTCGATCACGGCGTGAAGATCGCCGAGGACGTCCCGGCGCGTGTGCAGCAGGACCCGGCGGTGATCGAGGCGTATCTCGGCAAGGCGACGGTGTGATCCGATGGCGCTGCTCGAGGTCGACGGCATCCATGTCTTCTATGACAAGATCGAAGCGCTGAAAGGCATCTCCATTGCGGTGGAGGAGCGGCAGATCGTCACGCTGGTCGGCGGCAACGGTGCAGGCAAGTCCACCACGCTGCGCGCGATCAGCGGGCTGCTGCATCCGCGCCAGGGCGCGATCCGCTTCGATGGCCGCTCGCTCGCGGGGCTCGGCGCCCACGACATCGCGGCGATCGGCGTGGTGCAGGTGCCGGAAGGACGCCGCATCTTCGGCCGGCTGACGGTGACCGAGAACCTCGACATGGGGGCGTTCGTCCGGCGCGACCGGCGCGCGATCGCCGAGGACAAGGAGCGGATGCTGGTGCTGTTCCCGCGACTGCGCGAGCGATTGAAGCAGGTGGCGGGAACCTTGTCGGGAGGCGAGCAGCAGATGCTGGCGGCGGCACGCGCCTTGATGGCGCGCCCTCGTGTACTTCTCATGGACGAGCCGAGCATGGGGCTGGCACCGATGCTGGTCGAACAAGTGTTCGAGACGATACGGCGCATCAACGCGCAAGGCGTGACGATACTGCTGGTGGAGCAGAACGCCCCGATGGCGCTGGGGATCGCCGACCGCGGCTACGTGCTGGAGAGCGGCCGGATCGTGCTCGATGGGCCGGGGCGCGCGTTGCTGGACGATGAACGGGTCAGGCGGGCGTATCTCGGGTAGCACGCGGTCCCCGTTCCGCAGCCAGAATGGCGATCGGATAGGCGTACTCGATCCGCTCTCCCTCGCGTCGCACCGGAATGCCGAGCCGATCGTCCTCGGACGATGCGGCGAACATCGCGATGATCTTCACATCGTCGCCCGGGTTCGGGAACGAACGCGCCAGCAGGTTCCTGATCTCGTCGCGCAGCTCGTAGAAAATGGCGTGCGGCGCGGGCAGTCCGACGGAGCCGAACAACGCCTTCAGCTCGGGAAGCGTCAGGCACCGCACATGCGACGGATCGCGCAGCTTCTCCGCACGGTTCCACTCTGCCGCCTTTGCCGGGTCGTCCGACGCGTACATATCGATCACGACGACCCGTCCGCCCGGAGCGCACACCCGCACCATCTCGCGCAGCACGTCCGCCGGAGCGAGGAAGTGATGCATGGAGAACCGCGTCACGACGATGTCGAAGCTGCCATCGGCGTAGGGCAGCCTGCCGACGTCGCCGCGGTCCCAGGTGACGTTCGCGATTCCCTTCTCGGCGGCGAGCTGTCGCGCGCGGTCCAGCATCGCCGGTGTCATATCGATGCCGGTCGCATGCTTCACGTGCGGGGCGAACGCGCACACCACGAGGCCGCCGCCGCAGGCGACATCCAGCAGCGTATCGCCCGGCCGCGGCGCGGCGGATTCGACGATCATCCGCAACGCATTGGCGTCCGTGATGGTGTTCGCCGTGCTGAACGGCGTGGCCTGACGCGTGAATTGATCCAGGATCCGCTCCTGGTGTGTCGTGTCGCTCATTGTCTGCCTCACCCCAACCGATAAATCCGGCGTGCCGTGTCATGGAACAACGCAAGCTTCTCGTCGGCCGACGCGCCCGCGGCGATCCGCTTGAAGGCGTTCCACAGCCCGACCCAGCCGATGCCCATCTTCTCCACCGGGAAATTGCTTTCGAACATGCAGCGCCTGGGCCCGAACAACTCGATGCAGGTCTCAATATAGGGCCGCCACATGGCCGCCAGCTCCTCGGATGTGACCGGCCGCTCTGCCGCTTTGTAGTCGTACAGCGCCGCCCGCATCATCATGCCGCCCAGCTTCATCGTCACGTTCGGGCACTTGGCCAGTTCGGTCACGGACGCCTTCCAAGATGCGAACACTTCGTCGCGCCGTCCGGCGTAAGGCCCGTAGCCCAGCACCCCGCCGACATGGCCCATGATGATGTTCAAGCCAGGGTAGTCGCGTGCCAGATCGATTACATCCGCCAGTTGTGTGAAGAACACCCAGGCATCCAGCGACAGGCCAAGCGCGGACAGTCGAGCCAGGCCCGCGCGGAAGTCGGCGCGGCGATAGATGTCGGGACCCGGCGCACCGTTGCCGATTACAGGATCGGCGTCCCAGTTGCCGGAATGACGCACGCCGCGGAACCGGCCGCCGCCGGCACGTATCTGCGCCTCGAGCACCGCCTCGACACGCTCGCCCAGCGTCAGGTCGGCGTATCCCACGATCCCGGCAGCGACCCGCGTCGGTCCGTAGCCACCGCTGTCGCTCATCGCGGCTATCCCGGCGACGAATTCCGTCTCGCCGACGGGGCGCATTTCCTCGGGCCCGCTGGCGCGGTACATCGCGTGGCATTGCAGGAACACGGTGGCGACCACGTTGTGCCCGCTGCGTAGATCCGCAAGCAGTTCATGCAACAGGTAACGATGATCCGGGCGGTGCCAGAGGTGATGATGCGTATCAATAATGGGCAATTCCGGGTCGAGAACCGACTCTGTCGGCGCCTTGGCCAGCCAGGTTGCGTCCGGCGGATAGATTCGCCCGAACCGAGTGCGCTCGCTGGTTTCTGCCACGGGCCGGCCTCCGGCATTGCCTGTCCGCTGACGTAGCATGATGATTGCGCGCCGGCGACAGTGCCCCGGCAGCAAGGTCGTTGCAGCCGACCGCGCTTTTTTCCCCTGTTTCACGTCAAATTGGGGTAAGTGTAACGACGGTGGCGGCGTGATCGGGGCGTGTCGCGACCCATAGGAGGGGCTCATAGACCAGAGCCGTGACACACGGGGCGATGGGCGCACCAAGACGCCTGCCCAGAGCCTTACATTTCGGCGTTTCGGCCGGGCTGCCATTGTCGTCGCCGCGCTGGTGCTGGTCGCGCTGACCTGGATCGGCGTGCGCGACGCAATTCGCGCCCATCGCAGCGAGGCACGCGCGCGCGTACAGGCCGAGGTCCTCGCGACCACGCTGGCGTTCGAGGAACAGTTGCGGCGCGAGCAACTGTCGCTGGACCAGACGCTGCGCATCCTTGAATACGAGTGGCAGCGCGATCCGCAGCATTTCGATCTTGCCGCGCGCGCGATCCAGGTGGTGGTGCTGGCCGACGTGTCCCTGCAACTGTTCATCTCCGATGCGCAGGGCATCGTCCGGTCCAGTTCGCGTCCAGCGATCATCGGCACCGATATCACCAACCGTGACTATTTCCGCCACGAAGCCGCGCTGCCGGCTGACGACGGCAAGATGTTCGTCGGAGAGCTGACCCAGGGCCAGATCACCAAGCTTTGGCAGATCAATATGGTCCGTCGTCTGGATAACCCGGACGGCTCATTCGCCGGCGTGATCGCCGCGTCGTACGATACCAACTCGATCACACGGTTCTACCGCGAGGTCGATCTCGGCACGCACGGACTGATCGCTGTCGTGAGTGTGCCAGCCGCGAACGCCTGGATGCTGGCTGGGCCGAGCGCGTCGCCGACCGTGGTCAGCATCGCCGACACGCCGTTCTTCGCGGCGATGCGCCAGTCGGCCGAGGGCAGTTGGATGGGTGCGTCCGGCCTGGACGACGTCGATCGGATGTACGCCTTCGCGACCGTTCCGGACTCTGGCCTGAAGGTGGTGGTCGGCATCGACCGGATCGAAGCGATGCGCGGGGCGGCGGACTGGGAGACGAACGCGCTGCTGTTCGCCAGCGGTATCACGCTGCTGATCGCATTGCTGGCGCTGCTGCTGTTGCGCGCGCAGGAAATGTCCCGCCGCCGCCACGAAGCGCTGGCCCGCGAGCAGGCGATTTTCGAGGCGACGCTGGCCGGCATGAGCGATGGCATCATGATGGTGGATGCCGATCTCAAGTTGATGGCATGGAACCAGCGGTTTCCCGAGTTCACCGGCGTGCCGCCGGAGATTCTGAAAGTCGACCTGCCGATGGAGGACATCCTGCGCGGCCAGGTGGCGGCGGGCGAGTTCGGTCCCGTGGATGTCGAGGACGAGGTCGCGCGGCGACTGTCGGCGCTGCGCGCCGGCGCCAGCATGGGCACGATCGAGCGGCCGCGGCCGAGCGGCCGGCAACTCGAGATCAGACGCAACTCCCTGCCGGGCGGCGGCTTCGTCACGCTGTATTCCGACGTGACGGCCCGTCGGCAGGCCGAGGAGCGGCTGCGCCAGGCGCAGACCATGGCCGCGGTCGGCCGGCTGACCGCGGGGGTGGCGCATGACTTCAACAACCTGCTGGCGGCGATCACCGGCAATGCCGAGATCCTGCACAGCCTGCTGGGCGACGATCCGGCGCACGGGCGCCGGCTGGCGATGATCCTGCAGACCGCCGGC
>JANWJK010000053.1 GCA_025452005.1 Acetobacteraceae bacterium
AAGCATGCAAGCAAGTCAGGTTAGCGGTAGAAAGAGAAAAAAGAGTTGAAAGTCACTCCCCCCCCCCCCCCCCCCCCGGGGGGGGGGGGGGGTGGGGGGGAGGGGGCCCTTCCACAGACGCTCTGCATCACGAATTCCCCGCCGACCGCCGCACCACGTCCACGTCGTCGAACGGGATCACCGTGTCGCCGATCGTCTGTCCCTGCTCGTGGCCCTTGCCCGCCACCACCAGCACGTCGCCGGCGCCGAGACCGTTCAGCGCCGCGGCGATGGCCTTCGCCCGATCGCCGATCTCGCGACCGCCGGGGCACCCGGCGATCACGGCGGCCCGGATCGCCGCCGGGTCCTCGCTGCGCGGATTGTCGTCGGTGACGATGGCGACATCGGCATGGCGAGCCGCGGCGGCGCCCATCAGCGGACGCTTGCCCCGGTCGCGATCACCGCCTGCGCCGAACACCACGTGCAGCCTGCCCATCGTGTGCGGACGCAGCGCGGTCAGCAGCCGCTCAAGCGCATCAGGCGTGTGGGCATAATCGACATAGACAGCCGCGCCGCTCGGCAGGCGTGCCGCCAGCTCCAGTCTGCCACGCACGCCGCGCAGCGACATCAGACGGTCGAGCACATCGCGCTCACCAAGCGCGGCCGCAAGCGCCGCCGCCATCAGGGCATTGTCCGCCTGGAACCGGCCCGGAAGCTGTAGCGCGACCTCGCGCCGGACGCCCGCCGCGTCGATGCGCAGGACCTGGCCGTCGGGTCGCGGTTCGACCATCAGCAGGCGGATCGCCGATCCGGCCGCGCCGATGGTGCGAAAATCGAGACGCCGGCTGGCCGCAACATCGGTGAGCGCGGCCAGCGTCGCCGCATCCATGTCGCTGCTTGCCACGGCGGGTGCGCCGGGCGGCAGCAGCTCGGCGAACAGTCGCAGCTTGGCGGCGCGGTAGGCCGCCTCCGAGCCGTGATAGTCGAGGTGATCGCGCGTCAGGTTGGTGAACGCTCCGGCCGCCAGCTGCACCCCATCGAGGCGGAACTGGTCGAGACCGTGCGACGAGGCCTCCATGGCAGCGTGCTGGATGCCGGCGCGCGCGAGCCCCGCCAGCATCTGCGCGAGACTGACCGGATCGGGGGTCGTCAGGCCCGCACCGGGTTCGAACCCCTCAGCGATCAGGCCAAGTGTTCCCAGACCGGCGGCGGGCTTGCCGCAAGCGGCCCAGATCTGGCGCAGGAACTCGACCGTGCTGGTCTTGCCGTTGGTTCCGGTCACCGCGGCGATGACGCGAGGCTGGCTGCCGGCCAGTCCGGCCGCGAGCTGGGCGAGACGCCGGCGTGGCTCGGGATCCTCGAGCAGCGGACGTGGCGGCACGCCCGGCGGCCACGCGGTACCCTCGGGGGCCAGCACCGCCACGGCACCACGGGATACCGCATCGGCGATGAAGGCACGGCCGTCCACGCGGCTGCCGGGAAGTGCCGCGAACAGGTACCCCGGTGCCACGCGCCGGCTGTCGGCGGTGACGCCGGCTATCTCGACGCCTGCAGCATGCCGCCAGGGAGCGGCAACGGCTCGGGCACCGGCCTCGATGGGCATCTCGCGCATGATGTCAGCGATGCGCAAGCGAACTGGACGCAACGGGCAGCACGGCGGCACCCGCCACCGGCGACGCAGGCACGGCTGCCTCATGCCGGGGATCGCGCGCCATGGGACGCGCGGGCGCCAGCGGCGTGACCGGCACCGTCAGCTCCGGTCGCGCCGCCGGAGGGGCAGCCTTCTCCCGCACGGCGACCGTCCGCGGGCCGCGGGCCGCGGCGCCGGCCGGCCGGCCGGGCTCGAGGGGGATATACAACGCCTGGTTGATCACCGGGGCGTCCTGGATATCCGGCAACATGCCGAGCATCGGCGCAATCCGCGCGATCACCCGCCCGGCCGCGGGTGCCGCCACCCACCCGGCGGTCGAATAGCCATAGGTGCTTTTGTTGCCGTGCGGCTCGTCCACCATCATGTAGACCGCATAGCGCGGCGCGTTCATCGGGAACACGCTGGTGAACGCGGCAACGTTGAAACTCTCCTTGAAGCCGCGCTTGTAGCCGTGCTTGCCGACCTTTTCGGCGGTGCCGGTCTTGCCGCCGGGATAGTAGCCGGCCACCTCCGCCTGCTTGCCATAACCGTCGGTGACGACAAGGCGCATCAGCTTGCGCATCGTCTCGGACGTTGCGGGCTGCATCACCGGCACGCCATCGGGATGCTCGCCCGGCGGCACGGCAAGGATGGTCGGCCGCATCAGCACCCCGGTCGCGACCGCGGCGGTGCCGCGCACCACGTGCAACGGCGACACGGAAATGCCGTGGCCGAATGCCACGGTCAGGGTGACGATCTGCTTCCAGGCGGATGCCGGCTGTATGATCGGGATGCCGGCCTCGGGCAGCTCGACGCCGACGCGGGCGAACATGCCCATCGACTTGAGCCAGGCACGCTGGCGCTCGCCGCCGACCGTATCGGCGATGTGCGCCGCTCCGAGATTGGAGGAGTAGGCGAGCACCTCCGGCAAGTACAGCCAGCGATGCTTGCCCTCGAAGTCGCTGATGGTGAAGCGTCCGATATGGATCGGGTGCGAGGCGTCGAACTCGTCCCAGATGTGCACGATGCCGGAATCCAGCGCCATCGACGCCGTCTGCAGCTTGAAGGTGCTGCCCGGCTCGTACATGCCGGTGACCGCACGGTTGAAGCGGTTGTCGGCGGCCGAGTTGCGGAAGTCGTTGGCGTCGTAGTCGGGCAGGCTGACCATGGCCAGCACTTCGCCGGTGGTCACGTCCATCACGATGCCGCAGCCGCCGATCGCCTGGAAGAACTCGATCGCCTTCGACAGTTCGTCGCGCACCACGGCCTGCACGCGCACGTCGAGCGACAGCCGCAGCGGCGCGCCATCGGTAAACAGGCGCTGGTCGAAGTGCTTCTCGACGCCGGCGACGCCGTGCTCATCGACATCGGTGCCGCCCAGCACCTGCGCCGCGGTGCGCCCCAGCGGATAGTGCCTCTGCTCGGTCGGGCGGAAATCGATCCCGGGGATGCCCAGCGAATTGATGACGAGTTGCTCGCGCGGCGTGATCTGTCGTTCGAGATAGACGAACTGCCGGTTGGTATCGGACAGGCGCACCCGGGCGGCGTCCTCGTCCAGCCGCGGCAGCACCTGCTTCAGACGGTGCGCCGCCTCGGCCGGATCGATGATCTGGCGGGGGTCGGCGAACACCGCGACGGTGGGCAAGGAGATCGCCAGGATCTGACCATTGCGGTCGGTGATCATCGCGCGCTGGGCAAGCGACGCCGTTTCCGTCGGCTTCGATGTGTTGAACAGAGCCTCGATCGGTCGGTCCGCCCGGTGCGGCGCGAGCGGCTGGAGGATCGTCGCATCGGCAAGCTTGCCGATCACCGCGAGAAACAGCAGGCCAAAGCCGAACGCCGTGTAGACGAGGCGGCTGCGCGTCTTCTCCAGGGCGCGCCGCCGCAACAGGTCCGGCTGGGTGACGCGCACCGTCTCGATGCGCGGTACCGTGTCTGCGCGGGCGGCGCCGGTACGCTGTGCGGGCGTGCCGCGAGGCGCGGAGTCCGCGGGCGGAACGTCGCTCATGGCCTAGCCCCCTCCCCCGCTGGGCGACCATTGCGAACCGTTGACCGGCATGGGCCGCGGCGGCGGAAGCGAGGCACCCCGCGCCATGCCAAGTGCCGAACCGCTGGTCGAGACGAGTGTGGGCGCAGGCACGGATGAGGGCGCAGGGGCCTGCGCTGTCGCCGCGAGGATCGGCCGCGGCCGCTCGGCAACCACCGCCGGACGTGCCACGGCCGGTTGTGGCCTCACCGGCGGCGGTGTCTCGGCGATCACCGGACGCGGGGCCGGCTTGTGCTCGGGTTGACGCGGCGGCGGCGCAACGGCGGCCACGACAGCGGGCCTGGGCGGGGGTATCGGAAGGGCAAGCACGGCTGCGGGGGCCGGCTCCTCGGGCGGTGGCGCGTCCGCCACCGGCACCGATGGCGGCTCGGCCGGCGGAGGTTCGGGCGCGCGCACCGCGGGCAAGCGGCTGTCCAGATCGGCCATGCTGGTGAACTGGCCTGGCGTGACAGTCTTCAGGTTGAGGAACTGGTCAGCCAGCGCCTGGAGCCGCTGCGGATCGCTCTGCAACGTCCATTCGGCGTGCAGCACCCTGGTCTGCGCGCGCAGTTCCTCGGTGGCACGCACGGTCTTCTCGATCTCATGATCGATGAGCTGCACGCGGTGCTTGGCCTGGTAGAGATACAGTCCCGATCCGCAGGCCAGCAGGAAGCAGACGCAGGTGAAGGGGCGGATCATGTTGCGCTTCCTGCCGTCGTGCATTCGAGTGCGCGCAGCCTGGCGCTGCGGGAACGCGGATTGGCGTTGGTCTCATTGGCACGCGGGCGCAGCGGCCTTGCGGTGAGCAGCCTGAAGCGTGGCGCCGGACGCGCCGCCAGACCGCGGGGATCGTGACGCGACGGCGACGGCGCACGCCCCGCGGCATCGGTCATGAAGCGCTTGACGATGCGATCTTCCAGCGAATGGAACGACACCACGATCAGGCGACCGGCCGGCGCGAGCAATCGGCTCGCTTGCTCGAGCGCCCGCTCGATCTCGCCCAGTTCGTCGTTCACGCGAATCCGCAGCGCCTGGAAGCTGCGGGTCGCGGGATCGATGCCGGAGCGATCCGGCGGCAGCACGCCACGGATGATGGAGGCGAGCCGCGCCGTCGTGACGACGGCGGCCTCGGTACGGGCCGCGACGATGGCGCGGGCGATGCGACGCGAGGCGCGTTCCTCGCCAAGTTCGAACAGCAGATCGGCAAGCTCGCGTTCCGGCAGCGTGTTGACCAGGTCGGCCGCGGTCGGCCCGCTGCGGCTCATGCGCATGTCCAGGGGACCGTCGCCGCGGAACGAGAAGCCGCGCGCCGGATCGTCGATCTGGAACGACGATACGCCGAGGTCCAGCACCACGCCGTCCAGCGCAGTGACGCCGCGCTGTGCCAGCAGGTCCAGCATGGCGCCGAACTGGCCATGGATCAGATGCAGGCGGCCGGGGAAACGGGCGACGAGGTCTGCGCCCCGCGTAATCGCCTCGGGATCGCGATCGAGCGCCCAGACCGTGCACGGCGCGGCTTCCAGGAAGGCCGCCGTGTAGCCGCCGCCGCCGAACGTGCCGTCGAGGTACACGCCGCCCGCACGAGGGGCGAGCAGGCCGACAACCTCCGACAGCATAACAGGGATATGGGCTTGCATGGGGCGGCTCATGGAGCGCCGTTCCCCGGCAGCGTGAAGCCGTGTACCCGCGCGCGCTCGCGTGCCTCGATGCGGCGGCGCTCGGCTGCTTCAGGCTCCCAGATCTGGAAAATGCGGCCCAGACCCATGAACACCACGGTCTCGGCAAGTCCGGCATAGCTGACGAGGGAATCGGGCAGAACGATACGACCTTCCTTGTCCGCCTCGACCGGAAATGCATCCGAATACAGCGAGGCCGCCAAATCATCGTGAGCCTGACTGAATATATCGAGTCGGTTCAATGGTTCGGACAACGCCTCGAATTCCGCACTGGGCCAGGCTTCGATGCACGGGTGCTGGTGGGAAGGCCGCAGCACGAGGTGAGTGCCGTTCGCGTCGTCGAGCGCCCGGAGCGCGGCGCGGAATGGCGCAGGGACGGATACGCGCCCCTTGGCGTCGAGCCTGTTCTGGTGCGTGCCGAGAAACTGCACCATGCTTCCTTGTAGGCCTTTCCCGCTGGACGCCTCATTGCATCGTCTGGATGGGATGACATGGGATAACATGGGTAGACATGGGCAGCAAGGACAATTGCCGCCCCCGGCGGTTTTTCCTTGCCTAATTCCAACGAGAGGCTGCCAGACGGCCTGTAAGCCGGGTTCTGTCCGCACTGGTGGTGCGGGACGACCATTCCTCTGGGACGCACCTCGCGGTGCGCCTCGCGCGACCAACCCGGACGGCGGAGCGGGAATGCTCCTGCGCCAAGCGGGCGCAGCCGTCCCTATTCGGTCTTGCTCCCGGTGGGGTTTGCCGTGCCGCCCCTGTTGCCAGGGGCGCGGTGCGCTCTTGCCGCCCCGTTTCGCCCTTGCCCGCGGGGTGCCTTGCGGCACCTTGCGCGGGCGGTTTGTTTTCTGTGGCACTTTCCCTGGGGTCGCCCCCGCCGGAGGTTATCCGGCACCGTATTCCCGTGGAGCCCGGACTTTCCTCTGCCGGGTCCCCGGCAGCGGCCGTCCGGCCGTCTGGCAGCGGCAGAGATGGGCGCCGTCGCGGTCCGGCGTCAAGGCTCCCGCGCCAGTGCAGTCGTGCGGTAGATCGCCGCCAGTGGCACCGTGAACGCGATGCTGGCCAGGGACAGACTGCCGTCGGCGCCGATGATCTCTGGCTGCTCCGGCCAGTTGCCGTCCGCGCTTCGGCGAAGCAACTCCGCCTCGATCCGCGTGCTGTGGACAATGAGCAGTTCCTGCACGCTCGGGATCGTTGTGTAGGCCCAGATGTTGGCCCGGGTTTCCGCCTCGTTGCTGGGCGACAGGATTGCCACCAACAGCACGGTACACGCAAACGGACACTGTTATCACCGCTTTTGGGCGCATGGCGGGACCCTTGCCGACACGAGCCGCAATCCGAAATTCAAGATTTCTCAACGAGGATAAATGCACAAACCAGGCACGTGGAGCGCGTGGCGCATCGCACCGCCTGCGTAGCGGCCTCGCTTGCGCAACAGCGCGTTTCACGTCAGAGTTTTAACCTTACGTAAGTGCGACGATACCATCCAGGGAGTGCGGTCGTGACGCCAGAACTTCTGAGGGCTCCCAGCCGCGCCGTCAGATCACGCATCATGGATAACGCGCGTTGGCAGGCATACAGGCCACGGCCCGATGACATCATCATTGGCACATACTCGAAGTGCGGCACCACATGGGTGCAGCGAATAGTGAGCATGCTTGTTTTCAGGTCGGCCGCGCCCAGACCGATCCTGGAGGATTCGCCTTGGCTTGATCTGCGAACAAGGGACCTCACAGCCAGCGTTGAGAACATAGAAGCTCAGACGCATAGACGCTATCTCAAGACGCACCTCCCGTTCGATGCTCTACCAGTCTACGAGGGCGTGAAATACATCCACATTGGGCGAGATGGGCGTGATGCTGCCATGTCGTTCCACAATCACCTTGCCAACTTCAGCCACGACGCCATTCGGCGGAACAACGAAGTGAGCCAGGCTGATGAGAAATTTGGTGATGACTGGCTCCCCATCTCGGAAAGTGCCGCAGAGTTCTTTTCGAACTGGGTTGCTGATGGTGGCGGCGCGCTAGGAGACGAAGGGGCATCATTCTTTAGCGTCGAAAGTTCATATTGGGCAGCGCGGAACGAGAGCCGCATGCTGCTTGTCCATTACAACGATCTCAAGGCCGACCGTGACGGCGAAATACGTCGGATCGCCGATTTTCTGGATATAGATATTCCGGCGACCCTCTGGCCTGAGATCGTTGCCGCCGCAGGCTTTGATGCAATGAAAGCACAAGGGGAAATGCTGCTAGTGCCCTGAGTCACTCATACTGCGGTGGTTGCCCCGCACAGACGGTTTGTGGGGGAAAAAGGCGACGCGCGCGAACCGGTCTTGCTGGCACGCCGTGCGGTCCGTGCTGGCAAGTCTGTCGCAAGCATTCAACACGGAGACCACGAAGAACCACGAAGCAGCACGGAGTAGTTCAGACGACAAATCGCCGCAGGCCGTCCTTCAGCAGCCGCGCATGGAAATTGAACAGCAGGCCGAGGCGCAGGCCGCTCATGCGGAGGTAGGTCAGGACCTGAGCGTCATGCGCCGGTATGATATTTGTGACAGCCTTGATTTCAATGATCAGTTGCCGATCCACGAGAATGTCCGCGCGAAAGCCTTCGTCGAACTGGACGCCTTTGTAGGTAACCGGAATTCCGGCTTGCCGTTGGAAGGCGATTCCCGCCTGCTCCAGCTCATGGCAGAGGCAGCCTTCATAAACGGATTCCAGCAAGCCCGGTCCCGTCAGCTTATGCACCTCGA
>JANWJK010000054.1 GCA_025452005.1 Acetobacteraceae bacterium
CGATCGCGGGCGATGACGACAGAAACATGAAGGCGATTCCGCGCAAGCAGCGTGCCATGGTGCGCAAGGGCATCCAGAATGGGCTCGTCTCGGTGTGCAACCGCGACCTGGCCGTGCTGCATCGCGTCTATGCCGAGAGTGTGCGCAATCTCGGAACTCCGGTGTACTCGCGCCGCTACTTCTCCATCCTGAACGAGGCATTTGCCGACTGCAGCGATGTGGTCACGGTGTTGGACGCAGACCAGCCGATCGCCGCGGTGCTGAATTTCTACTTTCGCGACGAGGTGTTGCCGTACTATGGCGGCGGCACTGCACAGGCGCGTCATCGGGCAGGCAACGACTTCATGTACTGGGAGGTGATGCGCCGCGCCGCGGCCCGTGGCTGCCGCCTGTACGATTTCGGCCGCAGCAAACAGGGCACCGGTTCGTTTGCCTTCAAACACAACTGGGGCTTCGAGCCGGAACCGCTGCACTACCGCTACCATCTTGCGCCTGGCGCGACGATACCCGACAACAATCCCCTCAACCCGAAATACCGACTGTTCATCGCCGCCTGGAAACGCCTGCCGTTGGCGGTGGCGAACCTGCTCGGTCCGCCGATCGTGCGTGGACTTGGCTGAACGCCGTGCGCGAACTGCTGTTCCTGTCGCACCGCATTCCCTATCCGCCCGACAAGGGCGACAAGATCCGTGCGTGGAACATCTTCCGTTACCTGGCGCGCACGCATCGCATACATCTCGGCTGTTTCATCGACGATCCGGTGGACCTCCAGCATCTCGCCACGCTCGCCGCTCATTGTGCGGACCTCGCCTGCCTTCGGCTCGACCCGCGCACCCAGCGTCTCAAGACGCTGCTGCGGATGCGCCCCGGCCAACCGTTGTCGCTCGGCTATTTCCAGGACCGGCGGCTGCATCGTTGGGTCGACGCCAAGCTGGCCGGCGGCACGATCGACAGCGTCTACGTGTTCTCTTCCGCCATGGCGGGCTATGTCATGCACGCCAAGTCGGTGCGCCGCGTTCTCGACATGGTGGACGTCGATTCCGAGAAGTGGACCGCCTACGCCGAAACCGCGCACTTTCCGGCGCGCAGCATCTGGGCGCGTGAGGGGCGCACGCTGCTCGCGTTCGAGCGCCTTGCGGCCGCCCGTTTCGATCACAGCCTGTTCGTCTCCGAGCACGAATGGCAGCGTTTCGTGTCACTGGCGCCGGAGACCATTGAGCGCACGAGTTGGATTTCCAACGGCGTCGATTTCGACCACTTCTCGCCGGCGCACAGCTTCACTCCGCCGTTCGAGAGCGAAGGTGCGGAACTGGTGTTCACCGGCCGCATGGACTATCGGCCAAATATCGACGCGGTCCGGTGGTTCGCGCGTGAGGTGTTGCCGGTGCTCCGGAGCGGCGTGCCCGTCGCACGCTTCTGGATTGTCGGCGCCGCGCCCACCAGGGAGGTGCGCGCCCTCGCCGAATTGCCGGGCGTCCAGGTCACCGGGCGCGTGCCGGATACCAGGCCGTATCTGGCCGCCGCGGACGTCGCGGTGGCACCGCTGCGCATCGCCCGCGGCATCCAGAACAAGCTGCTCGAGGCGATGGCGATGGCGCGGCCGGTGGTTGCCACGCCGGAAGCGTTTCAGGGCGTGCGTGCGGAGCCAGGACGCGATATCTTGCTGGCGAACGGGGTGAGCGAAACGGTTCAAAGGATCGCAGACGTGCTTCATGGCAGACATGCAACGATGGGTGCCGCGGCACGGCGAGCTATCGAAGCCTCACATCAGTGGTCCGTGACCTTGCGGCCGCTGGACCGGCTGTTCGGTGTGACTCAGCCCGAGCAGGCCCGCGTGGATTTGCCGGCATGAACGTTCGCGCACTGGGTGAGGCAGGACTGGTGGATGCGTGGCGCAGCGGCCCCGCCGTCGCGGTCAGCGTCGGTCTGATCGCGCTTGGATTGATGTTCCATACCGAGGTCGTCGCGGCCGTCACTGTCTGGGAACAATCGACGGCGTACAATCATTGCTTCCTGGTAATCCCTATCGTCCTCTATCTGATCTGGGACCGTCGTGACACGCTGCACGGCGTATCGGCCGATCCGTATCCGCTGGCGGCGCTTCTCGGCGTGCCGCTGGTCGTCGCATGGCTGCTCGCCGAACGCCTCGGCATCATGGAGGGCCGTCAGCTCGTCGCGATGAGCTTCGTCGAGCTGCTGTTCTTCGTCGTGCTTGGTCCACAATTGTGGTGGCGGCTGGCCGGACCGCTGCTCTACCTGTACTTCCTGGTGCCGTTCGGCGCCTTCCTCACGCCGAAGCTGCAGGATTTCACCACGCTGTTCGTCGCGCATGGCCTGCCCATGCTGCATATACCAGCCTACATCACCGGGTACACAATCGAGATCCCGGAAGGCAACTTTCTGATCGCCGAAGCCTGCGCCGGCCTGCGGTTCCTGATCGCTGCCATCGCATTCGGCTGCCTATACGCGCTGGTGATGTACCGCTCCGCGCTGCGTCGCGCGGTGTTCATCGGTGCGTCGATCGTCGTGCCGATCATCGCCAACGGTTTCCGCGCACTCGGCATCGTGGCGCTTGGCCACTACCTGGGCAGCGCCGAGGCGGTGGAGGCCGATCATGTGCTGTATGGCTGGATCTTCTTTTCTATCGTCATCCTGATCCTGATCGTCCTCGGACTGCCGTTCCGCGAGGATCACAAGCCATCGCCCGCACCTCGTGTCGCGCCTGTTCTGCGGGGGAACCATCTGCGTCCTGCGCTGATCGGCACGGTTGCGCTGCTCCTGCTCGCCGCGGTCGGGCCCGCCACTGCGGCGCAGATCGATCGCGCCGCGACGCTCGACATGTCCTCGGAACTGCCATTTCTGGCCACGCCCGCAGGTTGTTCCTCGCAGCCCGCACCGTTGACCCCGGGCCTGGACACCCCGGGGCGAGTGATGGTGCAGCGCTTCGATTGCGGCGAGGGCCCGGCAACCTTCACGGTCGAGGTGTTCTCCCCACGCAGCACCGCTGCCCGCCTGGTCGGCGAGCAGCGCCGCCTCACCGGAATGTTCGAAAGCGAAGACGTCGAGGCGCATGCGCTGTCGGTTCCCGGCAGCCCGCAAGGCGCATGGCGGCTGATGGAGGTGGAGAAGTCGCGCCACGTGGCGGCCACCAGCCTGTGGATCGACGGTCAGCCGGCGCAGGTCGGCCTTGCCGCACGGGCGCGCCAGGCATGGCGCAGCGTGTTCGGAGCGCCGTACCGACCCGTGCTGATGGTGATCACCGCTGATTCGGACATCCTGTCGAATGATGTGCTCGGCCGGCGCCAGGCCGCGGCGCGCATTGCCAGCTTTCTGCGCGCGCAGCCGGCGTTGCCAGAGCTGGTTTCCCGCCTTTCCGGCGTCACGGACTGACGCTGCCGGCCCCGACCAATGGCGTGACCGTGCCGTGCAGATGATTGCCGGCCAGCATGGCCGGCGTCGTGGTGACATTGCGCACGAACACGGTTGGCACCGTCAAGTCGCTGGTGAAGTCGTTACCGCGGACGAAAAGTTCCTTCGTGGGGTTCTTGACGCCTTCCGCGCCGATCGACACCGCGGTGGTGTTGTTCTCGGCCAGCTTTCCCTTCTGCAGCCGGTTGCCCTGCATGAGCAGATCGCCCCCGTTCGGGATATCCACCAGATAGCTCGAATTGCCGTTCGGTCCGTCGGCGATCTCGTTGCCGATCAGCGTCGTCCTGCGTGCGCGCGACTTGATGTGATGTCCGACATGCTGGTCGAAGAACCGCGAGTGCTCGATCTCGAGCCGGTCAATCGCGCTGACGTAGATGCCATGTGCGCATTGGCCCTCGCACTTGCCGTTGCCGCGGAACTCGCTGTCCACGATGCGGATCGTGCTACCGGGGACGGCATTGGCGAGCAGGCCGTTCTCGTTGTCGATGAACCTGCTGTGCTCCACGGTCAGGTTGCGGCCCTCTGCGCGAATGCCGGCACCGTTGGCGTCCGGCACCGCGGCGCGCATGAAGGTCAGGTTGCGCACGGTGATGTCGTTGCCGTCGATCACGAAGATGCCCTTTCCGGCACAGGTCTTGTCTTTGAGTACTGCGCCCTCGCCGGTGGCCTCGATGGTCAACATGCTGGTGCGCCAGACGGCGCAATCGGTGTATTCACCCGGTGCAATGCGGACGATGTCGCCTGGTCTGGCCACGGCCGCCGCCTGGCTTGGCAGCTTCAGCCGCTGCGACGGACCCACCTCCAGCACACCGGCGCCGCCGGTGCCCATGGCACAGGCAGCCAGCAGCGCAATGAGGCTGAACGGCACAATGTAGCTTCGAACGAGCATGTGGAGATCCTGATGTGGAGGCCGGTCGCGTGTATACCGACCCGGCCCCGTTGAAAAAAGGCACGAAACCATGGCAGTGAGGCGCATCGCCCTGATCGGTGCTGGTTTCATCGCGCGTGTGCATGCCGAAGCGCTGCAATTCCTGCCGGGCGTCCGGCTCACCGCCATCGTCGATCCCAAGCACGACGCCGCGGAACGCTTGGCCCGTAGCTACGGTGCGGCGCGGGTATTCACGGGGGCAGACGCCGCGCTCGCGGCGGACGCGTTCGACTCCGCCCACGTTCTGGTGCCACCACCGGCGCATCGTGACGTGGCCTTGCCGCTTCTGCGAGCGGGCAAGTCCGTGCTAATTGAGAAACCGCTTGCGGCAAGCGGCGCTGAGTGCGCTTCGCTGCTCGAGGCTGCTGCGCAGTCCGGAGCGCCGGTCGGGGTGAATCAGAACTTCCTGCACCATCCGGCTTTCGTGCGGCTGCGCGATCTGGTCGCTGCGCGCCGCCTGGGCAAACCGAATTTCATCGGCTGCATCTACAATGTTCCACTGCGTCAGCTGGCGGCGCGGCAGTTCGGGCACTGGATGTTTACCGCGCCGGTTAATTTGCTGCTCGAGCAGGCGGTGCATCCCCTGTCGCAGATAGCGGTCCTCGCCGGCACGATCGGCGACGTTGCGGTTCACGCGGGTCCGGCGTCCGATCTCGCACCCGGCGTGGTGTTCCACGCCAGCCTCGACGCATCCCTCGCGTGCGCTAACCTACCGGCGCAGCTTCGCTTCGCGGTCGGACAGTGCTTCCCGTTCTGGCAGATCACAGCGGTGTGCGATGACGGTGTCGCGGTTGCTGACATTCTGGCCAATCGACTGTTCACCTATCGGCGGACGCGATGGATGGATGCCGTCGATGGCCTGGCCTCCGGTGCGCGGACCGCTGCCGCGGTGTTCGGCGCGAGCGGCCGCAACCTCACGGCGTACGCGGCCGCAACGCTGCATCTGACGCGCCGCAACGATCCATTCTTCCAGAGTATGCGCGCCAGCATCGCGGCGTTTCATGCCGCGCTCGACAACGGCAAGCCGCCGCCGATCGACGGTGGCTTTGGCGCGATGCTGGTCGAGACCTGCGAGCGGATCGGCAGCGTCGCGTTCCGTCCCGCGCCAAGGGTGCCCCGGACGCTGCGCAAGGCCGAGACGGCATGTGATGTCGCCCTTCTCGGTGGCACCGGCTTCATCGGTACGCATGTCATGCGCTGCTTCATCGCCGAGGGCGCCCGCGTTGCGGTGATGGCGCGGTCGATCCGCAATCTGCCGGCTATCTTCGGCACTGACTCGGTATCACTTCACGCCGGCGACCTGCGCGATGCTGATGCGGTCTCCGCGGCCATCGGCGCCGCACCGATCGTGGTCAATCTCGCCCATGGCGGAGGCGGCGCCACGTGGGAGGAGGTGCGCGACGCCATGGTCGGTGGCGCGGAGGTCGTCGCACGCGCGTGCGCGGGCCGGCGATTGATCCATATCGGCTCGATCGCCGCATTGTACCTTGGGCCGCAGGACCTGCCGGTGACTGGCGCCACGCCGCCCGATCCGAAGGCGGACGAGCGCGCGGACTATGCACGCGCCAAGGCAATGACCGACCGGATGCTGCTCGCGATGCATGGCCTGGAGGTGTGCGTCCTGCGTCCGGGACTGGTGGTCGGCGAGGGCGGCCTGCCATTCCATTCCGGTCTCGGCTTTTTCAACAACGAGCAGCACTGCATGGGCTGGAACGCGGGGCGCAATCCGCTGCCCTTCGTTCTGGTCGAGGACGTGGCGGATGCGATCTTTCGCGCCGCACGGACCGACGGGATCCAAAAGCGTTGCTACAACCTTGTCGGCGACGTTCGGCCGACCGCCCGCGAGTACATCGGGACGCTGGCCGAAGCGCTGCAACGGCCGCTGACATTCCATCCGCAGATGGTGGATTTGCTATTGGCGCAGGAATACGGAAAGTTCCTCATCAAGCGCGTCACCGGGCGCAGCGCGGCACCACCGAGCCGGCGCGATCTGCTGTCCCGCGGCTTGACCGCGACATTCGATTGCGGGGATGCGAAGCGTGATCTGGGCTGGTCGCCAAATGCCGATCCGGTGCGGTTCCGCGAACGCGCGATCCTAGTACATGCAGGCTGAGCGATCGGTGTCTCGGGCGCCGCTGCTGCTGCACGTATTCTCCACGTTCGCGGTCGGCGGGCCGCAGATGCGTTTCGTCGCCCTCGCTGAGGCGTTCGGTGCACACTACGGCCATGTCGTGATCGCGATGGACGGCGATTATGCCTGCGCATCGCGTCTGCCGCCCGGGCTCGATGTGTGCTGCGAACAGATCGAGGTGGTGAAAGGCGCAACGCTCGCCAACGTCCGACGCTTTCGTCGCCGCTTGCGCGAGATCGGGCCCGACGTGCTGGTGACCTACAACTGGGGCGCCATCGAGTGGGCCATGGCGGACATCCCGCGCCTCGCCCGACATATCCAGGTCGAGGATGGCTTCGGGCCGGAAGAGCGCACCCGTCAGTTGCCGCGTCGCGTGATGACCCGGCGGCTGGTATTGGCGCGCAGCATGGTGGCGGTGCCGTCGCGGACGCTGTGGCAGATCGCGACCGAGGTCTGGCGGCTGGATCCTCACCGCGTGCGCTACGTGCCGAACGGCATCGATCTCGCCCGCTTCGCCGGACCGCGTGCGACGTCGGTCGAACCGGTGATCGGCACCGTGGCGGGGCTGCGGGCGGAGAAGAACGTCGCGCGCCTGGTGCGGTCGTTTCGTCTGGTGGCGGATGTACTCCCGGCGCGGCTGGTGATCGCCGGCGACGGGCCGCAACGAGCGGCGCTGGAGCGGCTGGCCGGCGAACTCGGGCTCGCTGGGCGCGTACACTTCACCGGCCATCTCGACGATCCGGCGGTGGCGTATCGCGGTCTGGACGTGTTCGCTTTGTCGTCGGACACCGAGCAGATGCCGCTGTCGGTGATCGAGGCGATGGCGGCCGGACTGCCTGTCGCGGCCACGGATGTCGGCGATGTCGCGGCAATGGTGGCGGACGAGAATCGTGCGTTCGTCACGCCGCTGGACGATACGGCGCTGGCGCAGGCGATCGTGGCGCTGGCGAGGGACAGGGTGCTGCGGGAGGAGGTGGGGGCCGCGAATCGGGCGAAGGCGGAGGCGGAGTTCGGCCAGTCGGCGATGGTGGCGGCGTGGGAAAGGCTATTCGATGGTGCCTGACGAAAACCGGCCTCCCGACTTGCAACCTGCGGTTATCTCGCGTGTCGGCAGAGTTTACACTTTGTACCAGCTGTCTCGGCCGAGTGTCGAACAAACGGCTGAAAACGGATGGTTTTCGCAAATGGCATGGATCGTGCATCCTACTTGTCGGGCTAGTGCGCCCGGCGTACCTGCTGTACGCTGGGTCGCTAAAACCCGTTGTCGTGTGTCACTCGGTGTGGCATTCGCGGTGGGAAGCGAGCGGGGCAGGACATGAAGGCTTCACTGGTATCCGCGACGTCAGACCTTGTGGGTCGGCCCCGCGATGAGGGGCTGACACCGGTCCCGATGCCGACCCGATCGGGGAACGGGGATGGGACGTCCCGCCGTCGGTCCCAATACCTGTCCGCAACTGTGCTCGCGAGGTGGCCGGCCGCCCTTCTGGCTCTGGCTCTGGCTCCGTCCGCCGCCGGAGCGGCGACCATTAACATCCCCACCTCCTGCACCCTCACCGGCCCAGGGGTCTGCAATGCCACGTCCCTCCTGGCATCCCCGGGGTCGCCATCCGACACTATTGCCTTCCTGGGTGGTGTGCTCACCCTGAACGGAGCCGGAAAGACCTACTCGCAGCAGGCTACGCTCAATACGACCCCTACGAACATACTGAACCAGGATTCTCGTAACACGACGTTCTCAGGAGTATTTTCCAACGCCACTGTCAGCCCCGGCAGCATCGAGATCAAGAACGTCGATCCTGGGACCGGCAATCCGGCAGCGGGGGGGGGCCGTCACGTTCAGCGCCGCCAACACCTATACCGGCACGACGACGATCGATCCCGGTGCCTCGCTGAAGCTAGGCGCGACTGGCAGCATCTCCAACTCTGCCGTGGTCGACAACGGCGCGTTGAGCATCGCTGCCGACACGTCGATTCCAACGCTGTCGGGAGGCGGCTCGGTTAGCCTGACGGGCGGCGGTATCCTGACCCTGAGCAATGCCTCGGGCATCTTTTCCGGCATCATATCCGGCGGCGGTGGAGTCACGATCGGCGGTGGATCTGAGACGCTGAGTGGCGCCAACACCTACACTGGCGCCACCGCAATCGGTGCCGGCGGAAAGCTTTCGATCAGCGGTTCTGGCAGCATTGCGGGGAGTTCAAACGTCGACGTCGCCAATGCAGGGGAGTTCAACATAGCTTCCGCCAGTGGCGATGTCTCTATCAAGGCTCTGACGGGCGCAGCTGGCTCTTCAGTCATGGTGGGCGGGAACACGCTCATCCTGACGAACGCCGGCAACAAGACTTTCAGCGGCACCATCAGCGGCACCGGGGGATTCAGTGTACAGAAGGGCACCGAAACCTTCGATACCGGCGCACAGAAATATACTGGTCTGACAACGGTAAGTCCGGCCGGTACCGCGAATGCGACTCTCAAGCTCAGTGGCACCGGAGACATCGGGGCTTCGTCCGGTGTTGCCGTGGACAGCAGCGGTACGGCGAAAGGCACGTTCGATATCGCCGGCATCACTGCCAGCGGGACCACGATCAGGACCCTGGCGGGTTCGGGCAATGTCAATCTGGGCACCAAGGTACTCACGCTGTCCAACGCATCGGGGGTCTTCACCGGTGTCATCTCCGGCTCGGGCACGGCCAATGGCCTGACAATTGCCAAGGGCACCGAGAGTCTCATGGGCGCCAACACCTTCAAGGGCACCACGACGGTAAGTGCCGGGGCAACCCTACAGGGGACCGGTAGCGTTGTTGGTCCGCTCGTCAACAACGGCACTGTGAGGCCACTCGATCCGAGCACTGGTAGCCCGGGCACGTTCCAGGCTGGCAAATACACGCAGTCCGCCACTGGCACATTGGATATTGCGATTGGGGGCACGCCAGCGTCCGGCAAATACGGCCAACTCAGCACCACCGGGAAGGCAACATTGGCTGGTACCCTAGCGGTGAGCCTCGTCGATGGCTTCGTAATCCCAACGGGTTCGTCCACGTACGACGATGTCCTGACATTCACGACCAGCAAGTCCGGCGACTTCACGAGCTTTTCGTTCAACGGCAATTCGTGCAGCAGTGGCGGGGCTGAGACCTGGAGTTGTGGTTTCGGGCTGACGTTCACGGAGGTATTTGACGCCGATTCGCTGGATCTCACTGTCCTCAGCGTGGCCACGCCGGAACCGGGCACGGTGGCGGTCCTGGCGAGCGGATTGCTCGGCCTCCTGGCATGGCGGCGCCGACGAACCTGACGCTTTCAGATCGATCTAGGCTGAGCTACCGTACCGAGTACCAAGCCAGCCCGATCCATTCGTGTAGCGCATACCAGCTCTTCAACCAGCCGCTGACCACCGGCACGAAGTCCGCCGCAAGCGGCGTTGGCGGTCGATCGATGCTGGTCGGTGCGGCGGTCACTGTGATCCCGACATCGGCAAAGGCCGCGATCGCCCGCCGCATATGCCAGGCCTGCGTCACGACATACACGGACGTGATGCCGTGCTCGCGCAGGAGGACTGCGCTCAGGTGGGCATTCCCCCAGGTGTCGAGCGACTCGCGCTCCACCCACTGCACCGGCACCTGGAAGTCATGCACCAGACTGTCCGCCATGATTGCGGCGACCGGCGGTTCGGAGAGGTGCAGCTTCCCGCCGGTGACCAGGACCGGCAGTCCGGTGCGGCGGTACAGCAGCGCACCGGCACGCACGCGTTCCATCGACAACGGCCCGAGATGCACGATCGGCGCCTGGCTGAAACCGCGGACAGTGTCGCCGCCGAGAACGACGATGGCCTGCGGCGGCTGATCCGGCGGCGGAGCGAGCGGCAGTCCGCGCTCCAGAACCGCCAGCAGGGAGCCGCCCGCCACCGGCATCGCCAGCAGCAGCAGACCCAGCACGCCGAACCATGCCAGGAGACGGCCGATGCGCCGATAACGCCACTCTATCGCCAGCCCGATCAGGGCGACAAAAATCAGGGAAACCGGTGGCACCAGCAAGGTGCTCGCCACATCCTTGAAAAGCACTCGGCTTGGTCTCCCGGCGGCCGGACTGCGGTTAGACCGCGCCGCCCATCCAGTCCAGCACCTTGCCCAGGCCGCTGCGGAGGCTCAACGGGTCCGCCAATCCCAGGATCCTGCGGGACAGCGCGGGCGCTCCGGTGGAGTCCCGGATCTCGCCGGCGCGTGGCGGCCTGTGGCGCGCATCGAGCAGCGTGCCTGTGAGCTCGGCGATGGTGTGCGCCAGATCCAGCACCGAGGTCGCGGTGCCGGTGCACACATTGAACACCGGCGCGTCCGCCGGCGCGAGGCGCATCGCCGCCACCAGCGCCGTGACCACATCGGCGACATAGACGAAGTCGCGCGTCTGCCCGCCGTCGCCGAAGATGTCGATCGGCGCGCCGCGGCGGATGCGCTCGCAGAAGATCGAGATGACGCCGGAATATGGGGAGCGTGGGTCCTGTCGTGGCCCGTACACATTGAAGAAGCGCAGCCCGACGGTCGGGATCGCATGCACGTGGCTGGCGACGCGGGCGTGCAGTTCGCAGCCGAGCTTGTCGGCACCGTAGGCCGAGAGCGGGTGCCGCTCCGCGGCCTCGACGATCGGGACGGTGGCGGCATCGCCGTACACCGCGGCGGAGGACGCATAGACCACGGGTATCCGCGTCGGACGCGCTGCATCGAATACGGTGATCGCGCCGGTAAGATTGGCGCGATGCGTGCCCAGCCAGTCGGTGACGCCACGCTCCACGGACGCGATGGCGGCGAGATGGAAGCAGCCGGCGACACCGTCAAGCGCGGCACGAACCGTGGCAGGATCAGCCACGTCGCCTTCGATCAGCATCGCGCCTGGCGGCAGGTTCTCACGCTTGCCGGTGGAGAGATCGTCCAGCACGCGGACCGCATCGCCACGCGCCAGCAGCGCCTCGCACAGATGCGAACCGATGAAGCCCGCACCGCCGGTCACCAGCCATGTCGTCATGCGCCAAGCCGGGCGCTGGTGACGCTGCCCACGCCGAGTTCCGTCAAGTGCTCGCGCGCCACGTCCAGCGTGGTGCGGTTGCCGCCGACCGGCACGCCGATTCCGCGACAGGCATCCTCGATCACCACCACCTCGTAGCCCAGGCGCACCGCGTCCTCAGCGGACCACGCGACGCAGAAGTCGGTCGCCAGGCCAGCGAGGAAGACGCGGCGGAAGCCGCGCTGGCGCAGCCATCCGTCCAGGCCCGTCGCGGTGCTCCGGTCGTTCTCGAAGAATGTCGAGTAGCTGTCGATGGCGCGATCGAACCCCTTGCGGATGATCACCTCCACGCGGGTCAGGTCGACCCCACGGTGCAGCGCCGCGTTGGGGCTACCCTGGATCGCGTGGTCGGGCCACAGCACCTGCCGGCC
>JANWJK010000055.1 GCA_025452005.1 Acetobacteraceae bacterium
AGGCCACGCATCACGGTCTCGACCTCGGGGAGTTCCGGCATGGGGGCGTAGCAGGCTATAGGTGGGCCGGATGAGCGACAACCCTGTGCCGGCCGAGACCGCCGATTTCGGCTACCGCCGCGTCCCGCGCGCGGCGAAGCGCGGCATGGTGCGCGCGGTGTTCGACAGTGTCGCGCCGCGCTACGACCTGATGAACGACCTGATGTCGCTGGGCATTCACCGCGCGTGGAAGAGCATGCTGGTGACGGCGCTCGATCCTTCGCCGCGGCGGACGCTGCTGGACCTCGCGGCGGGCACGGGCGATATCGGCCTCGGCTGGCGCGAGCAGGGCGGCGGGCCGGTGCTGCTGAGCGACGTCAACGCGTCGATGCTGGAGGTGGCGCGCGACCGGGCGCTGTCGCGCGGGCTGATCGGCGATACGTCGCTGCTGGTCGCCGATGCCGAGCGGCTGCCGCTGCCGGACCGTGCGGTGGATCGCGTGTCCATTGCGTTCGGGCTGCGCAACTGCACCGACAAGGCGGCGGTGCTGGCCGAGGCGCGCCGCGTGCTGCGACCGGGCGGACGGTTCTTCTGTCTGGAGTTCTCGCATGTGCGGGTGGCGGTGCTCCAGCCGCTGTACGACGCGTGGTCGTTCCGCGTGCTGCCGCGGCTGGGTCGATGCGTGGCGCGCGACGAGGCGAGCTATCGCTATCTGGCGGAGAGCATCCGCACGTTTCCCGATCAGGACGCGCTGGCCGGGATGCTGGGGGACGCGGGATTCGCGCGCGTGACCGTGCGCAATCTGTCGGGCGGGATCGCAGCGATCCATTCCGGGTGGCGGCTGTGATGCGTGCCCATAGTGCGAACGATGAGGGGAAGCGATGGAGCGACTCGCGCAATGCCACTGTGGTTCCCTTCGCGCCACAGCGTCCGGAGAGCCGATCCTGGTCAATACGTGCCATTGCAAGGACTGCCAGCGCAGGACGGGTGCGGTCGCAGGAGACGGCGCGATCTACGACAAGGCACAGGTCAGGATCGAAGGCGCCAGCAGGATCTTCGAGCGAGAGGCGCAAGCGGGTCGCAGGATACGCTTCCACTTCTGCCCGAACTGCGGAACATCGCTGTACTGGGAGGGCGATATCCGGCCCGATTGGTATGTCGTCGCCGTCGGTGCATTTGCCGATCCGGATTTCCCGCCGCCATCGGTTTCGATCTTCGAGGAATCGATGCACCCGTGGGTCCTGCTGCCGGACAACATCAAGCATGCGCGGCGCAGCTTCCTAGCGTCATGATCCTGACGGTTCAGACCCGGCTAATGCTGTCAGTGCGAGCGAAGCGAAGCGATCTCGTGGGGTAGTGCACCAATGCATGCTGGGGATTGCTTGGCTTCGCTCGCAATGACAGGGGGAAGGAGGGCAACGCAGCACTGAGCCCCGAGCGGTCGAGAAGCAACTGGGGGGCGGCATGACGATAGAAGGCAAGCGCGTGCTGCTGATCGTCTCGGGCGGCATCGCCGCCTTCAAGGCGCTTGAGCTGATCCGGCTGCTGCGCGGTTGCGGCTGCGGCGTCACCTGTGTGCTGACCACGGCTGGCGCACAGTTCGTCACGCCGCTCTCATTGCAGGCGTTGAGCGAATGCAAGGTCTACACCGACCTGTTCTCGCTGACCGACGAAAGCGAGATGGGGCACATCCAGCTCTCACGTAGCGCCGACCTCGTCGTGGTGGCGCCGGCGTCGGCCGACATCCTGGCGAAGATGGCGGCAGGCCTTGCCGGCGATCTTGCCTCGACGCTGCTGCTGGCGACCGACAAGCCCGTGCTGGTCGCGCCGGCGATGAACATGCGGATGTGGCAGCACGCGGCGACCGTTGCGAACATGGCGCTGCTTGCGGCACGTGGCATCCACGTCGTGGGGCCGGACGAGGGCGCGATGGCGTGCAACGAGTTCGGTCCCGGTCGGCTCACCGAACCGCCGGCGATCCTGGCGGCGATCGAGGCGTTGCTCGCGCCGGCGCGACCGCTTGCCGGGCGCCATGCGCTGGTCACCAGCGGACCGACGCACGAGCTGATCGATCCGGTGCGCTACATCGCCAACCGTTCGAGCGGCCGGCAGGGTCATGCGATCGCTGCGTCGCTTGCCGAACTGGGTGCGCGCGTCACGCTGGTGAGCGGACCGGTATCGGTGCCGGACCCCATCGGTGTCACGGTCAAGCACGTGGAAAGCGCGCAACAGATGCTGGACGCCTGCCAGGCGGCGCTGCCGGCCGACGTCGCCGTGTTCGCCGCTGCCGTGGCCGACTGGCATGTCGCGCGCGCGGCCTCCGGCAAGATCAAGAAGCTGCCCGGCGCGGCGCCACCGGCGCTGGAGCTGGTGGCTAATCCCGACATCCTCGCCACCGTCGCACAGTCGGGTCCGCGACGTCCGCGCCTGGTCATCGGTTTCGCGGCGGAAACCGACGACCTGATGGCGAACGCGCAGGCCAAGCGCGCCCGCAAGAACGCCGACTGGATCGTCGCCAACGACGTCTCGCCCGCGACCGGCATCATGGGCGGCGAGGAGAATGTGGTGCATCTGATCACCCAGGACGGCGTCGAGGACTGGCCGCGGCTGGCGAAGCAGGAGGTTGCGCGGCGGCTCGCGGCCCGCATCGCGACGGTGCTGCGGTGACATACGAGGTCCGTGTACTTGGCGTTGCGGATGCGGACGCATATCGCCGGGTCCGCCTTGCGGCTTTGCGCCTGCATCCCGATGCGTTCGGCTCTGCCTACGAGGACGAGGCCGTATTGGATCGTGCGCAGTTCGCCGAACGTCTGACGGCGGCGAACTTCACCCGATATGGCGGATTTGCCGCGGGCGATCTGGTTGGACTGGCCGGATTGCAGATCCGGACCGGCGCGAAGGAGTGCCACAAGGCGCGCCTGTTCAGCATGTACGTCGATGCCGCGCATCGCGGCGGCGGGCTGGCGCAGCAACTGATCGCGGCAGTCATAGCCGGTGCGCGCGAAGCCGGTGCACTGCTGGTGCAGCTTTCGGTGGCGGCCGGCAACACGCCCGCCCAGCTTCTGTATCGCCGCATGGGGTTCACGGTGTACGGCGTCGAGCGGCGCTCGCTCAGAGTTGGCGGGCGCTTTCACGATGAAGAACTGATGGTGCTCGATCTCGACTGATGCCGGCGAACACTGCCATGCCCATCAGCATCGCGGCGATGAACAGCAGCGTCCGCCCGCCGCCTATCCCGACCGAGGCAAGCGCGGGTCCGGGACAATAGCCGACCAGCCCCCAGCCGACGCCGAACAGCAACGCGCCGGCGACCAGCCGCCGATCGACCCGCGTGGCGGTCGGCGGTGAGAACGTTGCCGCGCAGAGCGGTGCATCGAGGCGTCCTGCAAGGACGTAGGTTGGCGTCACCACGATGAGCGCGCCCAGCATGACGCAGGCGAGGCTCGGATCCCAATCGCCGGCAATGTCGAGGAAGCCGAGTACCTTGGCGGGATCGATCATGTGCGACACGGTCAGGCCAAGGCCGAACAGAACGCCGGCCGCCAGTGCGCTGATGAGACGCGGCATGCGGTCAACTCCCGACGATGTGCCGCATGACGAATACCGTGACGAACCCGGCAGCCATGAACAGGCAGGTGGCGACGATCGAACGGCGTGAGAAGCGCGCCATTCCGCAGACACCGTGACCGCTGGTGCAGCCGCCGCCGAGGCGTGTGCCGAACCCAACCAGCAATCCGCCGGCGATCAGAATCGGCGCCGATGCGTCGAGCCGGACGACCGGCGTTCCTGCCAGTGCGGCATAACCGAGGGGTGCCAAGATCAGCCCGGCAAGAAAGCTGATGCGCCAGGCGACATCGCCGGTGCGGGCCGACGGCAGGTTGCCTACGATGCCGCTGATGCCCGCAATCCGACCATTGGCGAGCCAAAGCAGCGCGGCAGCAAGGCCGATCAGCAGACCGCCCAGCAACGAGGAAACCGGTGTGAAGTTGCTCATCGCGGGCACTCAGTGCGCCGTCTTCAGCGCGGGCAGGACGTTGCGCGCGATACGCTCGAACATGGGTATCTGCCGGTCCGCCATTGGATAGTAGAGCGCGACTTCCGATATGCCGAGACCGATCACCTGCCGGACCATCTGCGCGAAGGTGTCCTCGGACTCGTAGTACTTGATGATGCCGCCACTCGAACGGGCGGTCGGGTCGAACATCAGATACGATCGGCGCAGGGTGGCAGGATCGCGCCCGATCGCCGCACAGCGCGCGTCGATCGCCGCAATGCGGTGGCGCGTCTCTTCGATCTGGGCCTCGAAGGTCCTGGCGAAACTCAGGCTGTTCCAGATATCGGCATGCTTCGCGGCATGTCGCAGCATGAGCGGCCCCATCGCGGCGATCATGATCGGTGGGCGCGGCGACTGGACGGGGCGCGGGCGCAGCGCGGCAGCATCCACCTTGTAGTTGCATCCCTGATACGTCGTCTCCTCGTGCGACAGCAGCCGATCGACGATTTCGACATATTCGCCGAACCGCGCGACGCGTTCCTTCGCGGTCCAGTTGTCGATACCCATCATGCGGTAGGACGGGTCGATCTCCAGTCCGGTGCCGATGCCGAGATCGAGCCTTCCGCCGGATACATGGTCGGCGGTCAACGCCTGCAAAGCGAACAGGGCAGGGTTGCGGAGGGGGATCTGCGCAACCAGGGTCGCCAAACGGATGCGCGTCGTGGCCATGGCGATCGCGGCAAGCTGTGTCCACAACTCGAACCACGGCCCCGTGCCGCCTGCCCAATCGACGAGATGATCCGCCATGCCGATGGTGTCGAAGCCAAGTTCCTCGACCTGACGGCAACGCCGCAGAAACTCGTCCCAGGGCACGTTGGGCAGCACGAGTACGGAAAACCGCAGGCTGTGTGGCATTGCAGTCCTCCGTATCGCGTCAGACCTTTGCCGCAACGATCCAGTTGGCGCCGGGGAGAGTGACGCCGTCCGGTCCGTCGAACCGGCGATAAGCGGTGGCAAGGGCTTCGAGGACCGCGGTCCTGAGGCTTTCGGGTGCGCCCATCAGCGCGCGCGCGATCGGGCCGATCTGGCTGGACATATCGGCCGCCTGCTTGGCGTCGCCAAGTCTCATGTCCGGATCGTGTCCGGTGAGGGTGACGTTGTGAAAGCCCGCCGCTGTCAGGATCCTTCGCACGCGGTCGGGATCGGCGAAGGCGAACTGGCCGGGCTCTTCGGGGCCAGGTGCCGGGCTGGGCGGCAGCAGGTGCTGCACGGCTGTCAGCGGTTCGAGCACCCACCGATTTTCTGCCAGCGGACGGAAGCAGGCGAACACCAGCCGTCCGCCAGGCTTCAGTGCTGCGCGCAGATTGGCGAACGCCGCCACCGGATCGGCAAAGAACATGACGCCGAACCGCGAGAAGGCGAGATCGAACGACTGCGACGGGAAGCCATAGGTGGCCAGATCGGCCTCTATCAGCGTGGCCTGGCTGTATCCGGCTTCCGTCGCGCGCCGGCGGGCGAGGTTCAGCATCGGTGCAGAGATATCGACGCCGAGTACATGACCGCCCGTGCCGACACGGCGGGCCAGTTCGAGCACGGTGGCGCCGCAACCGCAGCCGATATCGATCGCACGCTCGCCCGATTGCGGCGCTGCGTGTTGGAGCGCGACCTCGGTGAGCGGCTGGAACAACCGGTCCAGCCGCGTCTGGAGCTTGACCCATGTCTGTGCGATGGGGCTGTTCCAGTACTCGACCTGCTGGGCGTTGGGCCCGGTCTCCGCACCTGTCATTCGGGATTCCTCCGATGGGCGTTCCGCGCGTCGATCCGAGAGCCAGTACAGCGATTCAGCGAAACAAGCCAATCGTGACGGATTCCCATGACGTCGCGACATGATGTATGGCCCGAGCAGCAATAGCGCGACTCATGGGATGGCAGAATGATCGGATGGATTGAATCGCAGTCGGTTGCGGCAATCGCCTTTCTGGTGTTCGGATTCTGCTACGCCTTGGCAGCGGTCGTTCTTGCCGCTGGGATGGCGGTCGCGGCGCGACCTATCGCAGCTTCTTTGAAAGCGACCACGCCGACAATGCTGACCCCCGTATCACTGATCGCGGGCCTGCTGATGGCGTTCCTCGCCACTCGTGTCTGGACAAACCTGGACCGTGCGAACACGCTCGTCGCGCAAGAGGCGAGTGCAATCCGCGAATCGAGCTTGCTGGCCAACGCGTTGCCTGGCGACGCGCGGGACACGCTGAAAGGCTCCATTCATACCTATCTCGGCTTCGTCGAGGCCGAGGACTTTCCGGCGATGGCCGCGAATCGTGCCAGCTTGCGGCCGCCGCCCGGCCTGACCGATGCGATGAGCGCCCTTCTAGCGTTCAGCCCCGCGGGTCCGGGCCAGCAGGTCATCCAGCAACGCGCCGTCGCCGCGGTCGAGCGCGCCTTGGAAGCCAGACGCAGCCGTGTACTGCTGAGCCGGACGGCCATTTCGTCGGTCCAGTGGCTTGTCATCGTCATCCTCGATGCGTTGATCCTGCTGATCATCGCCATGGTGCATGTCGATCGATGTATCACGACGGCGGTCAACCTGTTCATCTTCTCGACGGCGATCGCCGCGTGCCTGGTGCTTCTCATGGTCAACGATCGGCCGTTCGCGGCCGGTGGGTTCACCGTGCAGCCGAGTGCGCTCCGCGAGCTTGCAAACGAATGACGTGGCCGCCGGTCAAAATTCCTGTGGTTTCCAGTGCGCAGGATCACAGTCTCCTCCACAGGAATCGTCTACGTCGTCATCCAGCCTGAAGTGGAGGTTGGAATGCCGGTCTATCTGTCGTTCCTGGTCTGTGCGCTCTCCGGAGGCGCCTGCCACATCACCATACCGCTCGAACGGCCGTTCGTTGGCATATCGCCCTGTCAGATGGAGGGCATGACCATCGCCCCGCAGTGGCAGGACCGACACCCGGGCTGGACGATCAAGCGCTTCCGCTGCTCGATCGGCAATCGGCCGCACGACGAAGAAGCGGCCTGATACGATCGAGTGCGCCTTGCGTGCTGCGCGGCGTCAGCCGAAACGCTGGCGCTTGCGCCACCGCAAGGTTTTCAACACGGAGGACGCCGAGGACCACAGAGGGGCACGGAGGAAGGAAGAAATAGCGCTTCGCGCAGCGCGCATCTCTACTTCCTCCGTGGCGCTCAGTGGTCCTCGGCGTCCTCCGTGTTAATGTCTTTCTTCCGATCGTCAGACATCCATGCATCGCTCAACGTGCTGCGAAGACGCGCCCGACTGCCGTATGGGTTGCTTGAATGTTTATTGGGCTTCCTACTGGACTGAGCACTGGGAGGGTAACAAAAATGGAGCGGAATGTTCAGTTGCGGCGTGAACTTCTGGCGGACGTCGAAGCCGTAGCGCCGACGTTGGCGGAACACGCGGCCGATTCAGAGGGGCTCGCACGCCTGAACACTCCGTCAATCGAAGCCGTGCGTAAAACGCGGCTGCTCCGCTTCATCTGTCCCAAAGAGCGAGGCGGCGACGAGGCAGACCCGGTTACGTTCCTCGAAGTCATCGAGGCACTCGCCAAGATCGATGGCTCGGCCGCTTGGACCGTGGGGATTCTGGCAGGCGTGAGCATGATCGTTGCCGCATTTCTGCCCCCCGCTTCGGGCAAAAAGGTCTTCGCCAGCGGCGTTCCTCCGATGGCTGGCTCGTCGTCTCCACGGGGCCGCGCACAACCCGTCGACGGCGGCTACCGTGTCGGCGGCACTTGGTCTTTCGGAAGCGGCATCCATCATGCGGATTGGGTCCTTGCGACGTCGATTGTACCAGGGGAGCCCTTGCCCGCGGCGGTGCGCGTCGTCGTCCTGCCTCGAAGTCAAGTTGTGATTCACGACAACTGGCAGGTCGCAGGATTGAAAGCCTCCGGCAGTTGTGACTACAGCATCGAGGATATATTTGTGCCGGAAGAAATGACGTTTCGTTTCACCGACATGGCGTCGGGGGCCGCCGTCGCCGGCGGCGCCGCGCTCAAGGTGGGGGTACCCGCCCTCGTGATGCCGTTCCATTTCGGGATCGCACTTGGCGTTGCACGCCGTGCATTGGACGAGGTCACGGTGCAAGCGATCGAAAAGAGTCGCGGTCGTCCGCCTTCACTGCTTGTCACGCAACCGCAGTTTCAGTTCTCATTCGGGAAGGCCGAGCTCGAGCTCGCGTCGGCGCGCGCACTGGCAATCGCCATCTTGTCGGCCGCGTGGGAACAAGCGGCGACGGGATCGGTACCGCCGCCAGCCATGCAGGCCGAGGTGCGAGCGGCGGCCAGTTACGTTACCGAGGTGGCGCAGCGCGTGACGACCGTTGCGTTTCAATCCGTGGGCGGTGATGCACTTTTCGATACGAATCCGCTGCAACGCTGCTTCCGCGATGTTTATGCGGCGGGACAACACTTCATGATGAGTCAGAGTTCCTTTCGGGCGCTCGGCCAGTTCAAGCTCAATCAGCCCGACGCAAATCCCATGCTTTAGAACGCGCGCTCGGCGGAGAGGCTACATCTCATGCGGCGACGAACTGCAGGATGTCGGCTTGATTGCGCTGTGCCTGCGTCAGGAAGCCTTGGCCGAGGCGGCACGGCGGGTCACGTGGCTCGCGCTGCGAAATTCTTGAATTTCGCGTCAACAGCTTGCCAGAGCCTGCTGTGCCGGCCGCGCAGGCTCGAAAGATCCACCCAACGGTTACCTGGCGTCAAGCCACCCGATCGCCGCGCTTGATCTCCACAGTGCGGTTGTCGACCGCGGGAAGCATCTGCGCGGGATCGCGGGTGACGACGACGTCGATGACCGTCGGGCGGTCGCGTTCTTCCATGCCCTGTCGAAGCGCGGGAGACAACGCCTCGGGGTCTTCGACGCGGATGCCACCGCAGCCCATCGTGCGGGCGATCGCCGCGTAGTCCATCTCCTGGAGGTCGGCGGACTGGTAACGCCCGCCCATCATCGCGTGCTGCAACGCCTTGACGTAGCCGGAGGCAGCGTTGTTGACGACGATCACCGTGAGACCGCAGCCGGTGCGTCGCGCGGTCTCGAGTTCGCCGAGCGTCATGTTGAAACCGCCATCGCCGCTGATCGCGACGACAGGCCGGTCGGGCGCGGCGAGGGCGGCGCCCATCCCGCCCGGCAGCCCGTAGCCGATCGAGGCGAAGCCGCGATCCGGAATGAAACTTCGTCCCGGGCTCTTGGTATCGTACAACAGCCCGGTCCAATGCCCGGCGAACCCGCCATCGGCGACGAGGATAGCGTCCGCCGGCAGGGTCCTGTTCAGCTCGCGACAGAGGCGCGCCATGTGCACCGGTCGGTCGCGCGAATTGAGCCGCGGCGCGGCATCGTCTTCCCAGGCCTTCATGCGCGGTGCGACCTCGGCGACATAGTCTGCCCTTGCCGCGCGGGCAGCCGCGCCGCCGTCCGACAGCGCATCGGCGAAGTCCTCGAGGCCGGCGCGCGCATCGCCCCACAACGCGATCTCCGCGGGAATACAGCGGCCGAGCTCTTCGGCGACGATGTCGAGGTGAATCACCGGGATGTGGGACGGCGGCAGCGCGAAGCGCTTGGTGGCGATCTCGCCGAGCTTGCACCCCACGACGATCAGGCAATCCGACGCCTCGATCAGGTCGTTGGCGATGCGCGAATAGCGGCCGAACAGGCCGACCGACAGCTGGTTCGTGCAGGCGATGCCGCCCTTGCCGGTCATCGTGTGCGCGACCGGAATGGACTGAGCCTCGGCGAAGCGGGTCAGTGCGCCCCAGGCCTCGGACAGGTGGATGCCACCGCCGGCCAGCAGCAACGGCCGTTTGGCTTTTGCGATCAGCCTTGCGGCCCGCTCGACATCGGTCCGGTCGGGGCGGATGCGCCTCGCCGGCGCCTTCAGCGTCGCTTCATCGGTGACGAAGTCTTCGGCGGCGAAATCATGGGTTCCGTGGGCAACGTCCTCGGGCACGTCGAGCAGCACCGGCCCAGGGCGCCCCGAGGTCGCCACCGCAAACGCACGCCGCACCAGTTCCGGGATGCGGCTGGTCATCTCGACGCGTATCAGCTCCTTGACCGCGGGCTTGAGGATTTCGACCTGCCGGGACTCCTGGGTCATGTTCTTCCAGGAGTGCATGCGGTTGGTGTCGCCGGCGATCGCGACTACGGGTATGCCGCCATTCAGCGATTCGACGAGCCCGGTGACGAGGTTGGTGGCACCAGGGCCGAGCGTGCCGTCGCAGATACCGGGACGGTTGGTGACACGTGCGTACGCATCGGCGGCGAACGCGCCACAGCGTTCGTCGTTGATCAGGTGGTGATGCAGGCCGACCAACCCGACCGCGTCGTAGAACGGCAGAAGCTGGAACCCGCCCATGCCGAACATCGGACCGGCGCCCGAGAGGCGCAGCATCTCCGCCAGCGCGCGTCCGCCGGTCATCGTGCCAGACGGGCGATTTTGCAGCGTGGTGCTCATGATTTCTCCTTATGCGGCAATGCGCGGCGCAGCGCGGCCACGAATTCGCGGGCGCTCATGCCTGCACGAAGGCCGAATGCCGCAGCGGTTGCGTTGACCCGGCTGACGATACCGTCCTCGTAGGTCGAGCGCGCATCGCCGATGCGGGCGCTTGCCGCAGCGACCGTTGCGGCAGCGATGCCGCGTGCGTCGAGCGCCGGCAGACGGGAAACGCCGGCTGCGTCCTTGCCGATTCCGGCGTCGTTGTAGAGGGCACCGAGCACGTCGTATTTGAGCGCGGTCTCCGGCCTGCCGCCGAGCAGCCCGCCATGCGAACCGGTGACGACGATTGCGTCCCTATGCTCCGGCAGGACGAGCGAGGCGGAGTCGAGTGCCCAGACCTGTGGCGCTTCGGCGACGAGCAGGAACGCCGCCTCCAGCGCTTCCGGCGGCGCGCGATCTATCTGCCGCGCCTGCTGCAACGCGGCGGCAGCGTCGCGGCACGACTGGCCGGGGCTCACGCCCAACGCTGCGGCAAGCGGGTTCGCATGCGTGACGATACCGGACGACACCATGTCGGCGCCGTCGCCGATCCGTGCCGTGTCATGGCCGACGGTCGCGGCGGCGATGCCGATCTCCTGCAGGTAATCGAGGCCGCCGACGCCGGCGCGGTCGCGACCGACGCCGGCATCGTTGAATATCGCCGCGGCTGCGTGGAGCTTCGCCGCGACATAGGCGGCATAGACACCGCCGTGCGAGGCGTTGATGACGACCGCGCCGGCGACTTCAGGCCCGACGCGGGTGATGCTGTCGGCGACGACGATCGGAGCGGGCATCGATACGGCCTCGCGCATGGTGACGCTGTCCGGGCATCATGCGATGCCACGGGAGGCGGCGGAAGTGCCCATGATTCACAAAGCTCGAGGAGGCAGGGTTGCCTTCAGGCCTTGTCCAGCCAGAACGTGTCGAACCGGACCACGTCGTAGATACCGAAGTAGTCCTTTGGATTGTGACCCTTCACGTAGTTGTACCAGACATCGAGGATGTTCTCCCACGCCACCGGCACCAGCGGCGGGTCTTGCTCCATCATGTCCTCGGCCTGCCGGATCATCGCCATCCGTTTGCCGGCATCGACCTCGGTATCGATCTCATCCAGCAGCTTGTCGAACTCGGCTTTGTGCCAGAACGAATAGTTCTGCGGCCCGTCGGTGCGGTACCACGCATTGAAGTAGTCCGACGGATCGAGCAGGGACGAGACGATGGCGCCGACGGCCAGATCGTAGTTGCCGGCCGCGGCGTCGCCGAACCACACCGATTCGACGACCGTTCGCAGGTTGCACTGGATACCGGCTGCCCGCAGCATCTCCTGGATGGCAACCCCGAACAGCTTGTGATGGTTGAGGTCCCGCACCATGAAGTCCAGTGGCCGCATCCCGCTGCCCTGTCCTGCGGCGGCCAACAGCGACTTGGCCTCCTTGATCGCGGCAGCGGAGTCCTCCTGATAGCCGATGCGTTTGGCAAGTTGCTCCTTGGGCGTGGCGAACTCGGAGAACGGGTAGATGAAGCCCCCCATCATGAGTGGCGAGACATCCTTCACGACGTCGACCAGGACCTGCTTCTCGCACAGCAGATGGAGGGCGCGCCTGACGCGCGGATCGTTGAACGGCGGCCGCTTGGCGTTGACCCAGGTCGCGTGGATGACGCTCTGGTAGAAGCGTGCGGTGGACATGCCCGGCACCACCGCCGCTTTGCGTGCGGTCGCCGGGTCGAGCGCGCGGGCGTAATCGACGCGCCCCGACAGGATGGCGGCGCCCAATTCCGGAGAGAACGGCAGCAGGTTGTAGAATTCGATGCCGTCGAGATAGGGCAGGCTTTTGTTCCAGTAGTTCGAGTTCTTCTCCATCACCCAGATCTCGTTCTCGACCCGCCGCTGCGTCTTGAAGGGGCCGGTGCCCGGGATGTAAAGCACCTTGCGCAGATCGTAGTTGTTATCCTCGAGCACCTTCTTGCTGACGATGACGTTCCAGCCGCTGGCGAAGGCGGACATCATGAAATTGACCGAGCGCGGCGCGGCCAGCTTGAATTCTATGGTGTACTTGTCAGGTGTGTTGATCTCCTTGACCGCGGTGAACAGCGCGCTGCGCGGGATGCTGATGCCGGGCGGCGGCTTGCAGATGCGGTCGTAGGTTGCCTTCGCGTCGGCGGAGGTGAAGTCCGTGCCGTCGTGGAACTGCACGCCCTGGCG
>JANWJK010000056.1 GCA_025452005.1 Acetobacteraceae bacterium
CAGTGGGGGGTAGTCAATGCGCGAGTTGAAGCGCTTATTGTTCCGCGGATCCTTAGTGGACTTTCGACGCGTCTGCTTCGCGCCAGTCTATGTCGAGCGGACGCGCAGTTGTCCCTCATAGTCGCGCTTGCCGATCGGCACGCCCCGCGAGCGCAGGATGTCGTAGGCGGTGACGGCGTGGAAATGGAAGTTGGGCAGCGAGAACGAGAGGATCAGGGTCTCCGACGTGAAGGCCAGCCGCCGCGGGCCGATCTGAAGGTCCAGGTCCCGCCCCGCCCAGCCGTTGACCTCGTCGGGGGTGTACGCCTCCAGCGCCGTTTCTGCTTTGCCGATCATGGCACGCAGGTCGGCGAAGGGAACCGGTCCGACCAGGCCGGGCGGCTCGAATACGCCGGTCTTCGCAGCCTCCAGCCCCCACACGGAATGGTGCCACGCAGCCTCGATCTGGAAATGGAAGGGCGCCATGTCGTCGTAGAGCCGGACGCTCACGAAGTCATCCGGGTCGGCGCCGGTCTCGGCGCAGTGCCTGACAGCTCGGTCGAGGAAACCTCCAACGGCGCGCACGGTCTGCAGGAAGGTCGGCACGCTGAGCTCGTAGAATGATGTCGCCATCGGACCTCGCCTAGCTTGAAATCGCCCATTGTCGGCGACGACAGCGGCGCCGACCAAGGTTACCGAAAGTCTGTTTCCCACCCATTGCGGCGGTAGGGCGACCGCGGCGGCTACCGCTGGAGTCGACCCAAGCAGGCCAATCCAAGGGAACATAGCCTGCGGTCGGACAGTGGCATTGCGGAGCCATGCGGCGTGGGAATCGCTTTCGCAACCGGTCAAACCCCGGTCGTGTCCCAGGGAGTGGTGTAAGAGCGGTGGGTAAGTGGCCCGCCTGCGCGACGGGTCGGTTAACGACGGTTGTCCGACGCACATGGTTCAAAGCCTTGCGGCGGAGATCAGACGGCGCCGCTTTGTTTCGCCGGGGCAGGGGCCTCTGGTGCGGCTCGTGGCGGAGAAGCACCACCGCCAACTGACAGCCCTATTTCCGCGCTATTCGCATAAACCAATTGCCCGAGAGCCGGATTATCGCCAATCCGCAGTGAGACTATCTCTTCACCATCGTAAACAGGGCCCCGAAACGAGGCCCGGATGATGAGGAGAGAGACCATGAAGACCATGATTCTTGCCACCGCCGCGGTGCTTGGGCTGGGCGTCGGCGCCGCCTTCGCTGACAGTGAGGGAGGTACGCTCGCGATCACACGGTTCACCGAGCTTCCTGGTGTGGTAGCCCAAACGCCGGTGCAGAATGCCCCCGCGATCGCGACGGCGCAGAACGGGCAGGCGGTGCATACCTACGTCACACAGTCGAACCACGGCACCTGGCTGTTCGCCCCGTATCAGGGCAACGGCTAACCGCACCGTCGAAACAATGGCGTGAGAAAGGCCGGCACCCGCGCCGGCCTTTCTCGTTCAGGCTCCAGTCTTTCTCCTCAACTCAGTGGCCCCGGCCTTCCATGCCCGGGGTTCTTCTAGGCGATGCCCAGACCTGCACCCGTCGGCCGCGCGCTGAACTAGAGCGCTGTCACCCTGACCGGAGTTCGACGCAGGCTGCTCGGCTTCAGGGCGGGCCATCCGGGTTCCGTGCGTTCAAAGGGGTCGCCAGGGCCGAAGGCCCACAGTCGCTCCTGCAGGTCGTCGCCGGCGCCGGCTGTGGCGCCGCGGCACAGAAAGCATTTAGCGCAGATGCAAGCAGATGCACGCCGAACACGCGGATGGTTCAGTGCGGCTCACAGGCCATGGACCACGCGTTTGATTTCCAGGCGTGGCTTGCCGAAGTTCAGCAGCAGGCAAAGCCGCAGGCCAGTTGCCTTGAGATAATTGGTGCACTGCATTCAGTGCATGTCCTGCAGTACTTCGACCGTCTTCAGCTCAACCAGAAGCACGTCCTCGACCAACAGGTCCGCGAAGTACTCGCCGACCACCGCGTCATGGTAATACACTTTTGCGCTGTGTTGCTGCACAACCACGAGGCCGGAGGCACGCAATTCAAGCGCCAGCGCATTCTCATAGACCTTTCCCAGGAACCCCGCGCCAAGCGTGTTGAGCACGCTGAACGCGCACACGCCCCGACAGATCATTCAGCTTGTCACTATCCGCGTGTTCCGCGTGCATCTTCTTGCATCTGCGTTTCAAATCTTCGCTTGCGACGCTGCCGCCGGATGATTGCCGAAGTGTTGACGGATGCGGCTGCCGCCCACTGACGGAGCAGGACAGCACCCACCAGCGCATAGTCGGGATTCCAGTCTGGGCGGAGACGCTCTAACCTGCACCTCCATACGTGGGGCCGAAGTCGGGATGGACGTGGGTCAGCGGCAATCTGCATCCACCAATCAGGAGCACAGCCATGACCATGACTATGATCGTTCGGATCAGGCGACGTGGCATTTGCGTTACTCCGTGACCGGGCTACAGCCACTCAGGATGTTGCGGACGGTGCGGGATGCCAATCCCACCGCGCGCGGTGCGAATGCCGCAGCAGCCCCGTCACGGGTATCGGCGGGACTGAGGCGCGGCTTCACGGCGCAGACATGCGTCCGATTCAATCGGGTGGCTTCCTCTTGCGCCGCACGGCTGGGCGGTCGAGCCTCGCCGAAGAACCGGGCCGACGAAGCGCGACAACCGTTCCAGAGTGAGCATCGCCATGACGGACATACCCTCTCTTCCGGAGCTGCGTTTCGCCGAAATACCGGCGGCGTCCAGGTCGCGCTACGTCGGCGATCGCTTCAGCTACATGGAGGCGGGTCGCCCGGATCTTCCGCCGATCGTGCTGCTGCACGGGATTGGCGCCAATTCAATGCATTGGCGGTATCAGTTGGCTGGTCTCTCCGCGGCATTTCGTGTCGTCGCCTGGAACGCTCCGGGATACATGCTCAGCGACAATCTGCTCGCAGAGACCCCGCGCAGCCGGGACTATGCCGATGCGCTCGAAGATTTCCTGACGTCGCTCGGCATCGCCGGCTTTCATCTTGTCGGCAATTCGTTTGGCACGAGAGTGGCGCAGAGTTTTGCCTATCACTACCCCGGCCGGATCAGGCGCGCGGTCTTCACTGGTACCAGTGTCGCGCAACCGATCACGCCGGATGAGCGCGCTCAGGCGCTAAACGCACGAGCGGCAATGATAACGCGCGGCAGCTACGGGTTCGGCGAAAGAGTGGCGGCCCTGCTCGGTTCGGCCGCCTCACCCCAGACGATAGCGCTGGTTCAGCACACGTTACGCGCGACAAACGTCGCGGGGTTCATGCAGGCGGCGCGTTTCGCGACGGGTGATGACAAGCCCCCACTTGGCGCAGGGTTGGCCGTCCCGCTGTTGCTGATCCAAGGCGACCAGGATCGGGTGACACCTGCCGCCGCGAACGCCGAAGTGCTCGCGAGAGCTGTACCCGGCGCCAGGCTGACAGTGCTGGCTGGGTGCGGCCACCTGCCCGAAGTGGAGGCGCCGGCGCAGGTCAATGAGCTTATTGAACAGCATTTGGCGGCGCCGTAACCGCCTCAGCCGCGTCCAAGGTCATGGCGGCCAATCAGCACGTCGGGCCTTCCTTGCCCGTCCGCCTCCGCGTGCCCATACTCCCTCGCATGCAGACCGCCGTGACTTTGACACTGAATGGCGAAGCCCGTGCCTTCGACGGACCGATGACCGTCGCCGCCCTGCTCGCCACGCTCGGGCTGGAGACACGCAAGGTGGCGGTGGAGCGCAACGCGGAGATCGTGCCGCGTTCCAGCTACGCCGGGACCTGGCTCGAGAGCGGCGATGCGCTGGAGATCGTGCATTTCATCGGGGGAGGCTGAGATGGATGCAACCCTGCCGCAAGACGACACCTGGACGGTGGCCGGGCGCCGTTTTTCCTCGCGCCTGATCGTCGGCACGGGACGCTACAAGGACCTGGAGGAGACCGGCGCCGCCATCGCCGCGTCCGGCGCCGAGATCGTTACAGTTGCGGTGCGCCGGGTGAACCTGTCGGACCCCAAGGCGCCGATGCTGCAGGACTACGTCGATCCGAAGAAATACACCTACCTGCCGAACACCGCCGGCTGCCACACCGCGAACGAGGCGGTGCGCACGCTGCGCCTGGCGCGCGAGGCGGGTGGCTGGAACCTGGTGAAGCTCGAGGTGCTGGGGCCGCCGCCGACGCTGTATCCCGACATGCCCGGCACGCTGGAGGCGGCCGAGGCGCTGATCAAGGACGGGTTCGAGGTGATGGTCTACACCGCCGACGATCCGGTGGCGTGCAAGCGGCTGGAGGAGATGGGCTGTGTCGCGATCATGCCGCTGGGCGCGCCGATAGGCTCGGGGCTGGGGATCCAGAACGCGGCGATGATCTGGATGATCCGCGAGCAGACCAAGGTGCCGTTCCTGGTCGATGCCGGCGTCGGCACCGCGTCGGATGCGGCGATCGCCATGGAGCTCGGCTGCGACGCGGTGCTGCTGAATTCGGCGATCGCGCACGCCAAGGATCCGATCCGCATGGCGAAGGCGATGAAGCTGGCGATCGAGGCGGGACGGCAGGCCTATCTCGCGGGCCGCATGCCGCGCCGACTGGGCGCCGATCCATCCAGCCCGCTCACGGGGCTGATTCGTTAGCCGGTGGACTGGGATGCCAAGTGTGCGAGGTAGTTTTCCATCGCACCCTGTTTGGATGTCGCGTCACCGACGACACCGTTGAAGTGTACCAGGCCTTGGGGCCTGTCGGCGCCTGGAAGCGGTCGTGCACCAGGTTGGACACGACAAAAGCTGGCGATTGTCTCCAAGAGGGAGAACGAGGGGAGAGCGAGCTTTCGCAATACATAATTCGCGATCGGTTGATCGTAGCCGGCGAAGAATCGGCGGTTGCCGGTCAACGCCGCGTGCCCATAGGCACAGCGCACGATCGCACTGAATGCGTCTGCCGCGACGCCTGTGTTGGCGAAACCCAGAATGCCGGTTGAAAAGCCTCGTTCCAGCCGATCGACCGGCTGCCCGTCGGCTGTCATCAAACGCCAGCCATACCAATGACCGTGCGGTTCGGCTTCGCCTTCGCACAGCGCTCCCTCGAGCTTTGCTTCTATCTTCGTGGAACCCGCAAGACCAAGGCACAACGTATCCAGCGGAGCGTCGCAGAACACATCGGTGTCCAGATACAATAGCGGCTGATGGGTCCGGAATATGTGGGCTGCCTCGATGCGGTATCGCGCGAGGCACCAATCGAGCATGTCGCCGCCCGGCACCGTTATAATATGCAAACGCTCGCCGAGGCTCAGAGGCGAAAGCGCTGCGATGACCGCCGCCCGATCCTCGACCGAGGTCAATACTGCAACATCGTGCCTCCAGTGGCCGAAGGTGAGCAGGGATTGTACGGCGATCCGCAAACAGGCAAAAACCCGCGAATTGCCGAACGCCGCATAATAAGCCAGCGGACGATGGAGCCGAAGCGGGATCACCTTCCAGCCGTCATGCAGAAGGCACAGATTCAAGGTTTCATCGATTGGGCCGCATGGGCGCGCAGCGACGGCATCGCGGATCGATACCCGGCAACGTCCCAGACGTATCTCGTCTCGGCCGGTCACCTCCGCGCGGACCGGGTACTGGCATTCAGGCACGATCCACCAGGATCGGCACAAATAGTCTATCCAGTCCTGGTCCGACCCCGGCAACGTTTCGGCAGGCGTTTCGCTATGTGTCATCGCTGCGGCACACCTCTCGGGCAATTGTGACCGCGGCGAACAACCGCTTGCAAGCGCCTCGGAGCTCGCGACCCGACTGAATCGAGAAGGGCCGGCTGTGTGTGCCGACCCCCTTACGTCGCTTCATGCAGACTGGTCAGGCGGCGCGGGCGGCTTCCAGGACGTAGGTCATGGCGCCGACCAGGTGGACTTCCAGCATCGCGCCGCCACGCATCGCTGGCAGCGGCAGCACCGCTTGGCCGTCGGTCCAGCGGCTCATGGTCTGCCCGTCGCGCTCGACCGCCCACCAGCCTGTCGCAAGGTCCGGATGATCGACCGGGATTTCGCGTACCTCGTCGGCGCCGCGCAGCACGATGCGCGCCACCCGCACACCGAGCCGGCGGCGGTCCTCCAGCCAGGGGCGCGCCTCGGTCGGCGCTTGTGCGCGTGACAACAGCCGCACCTCACGGGCGCCGCGCGGCAGGGTGAAGATGACCAGGTCGCTGTCGCCGTAGATCGGCTTGGCGGTGCAACCATTGGCCAACAGCAGCATACCTGGATCCGCCGTGGTCTCCCGCCGCTGCACCGGCAGGCCGATCGCCGCCGCCCGGTCGGCCAGGCGTTGCCACACCGGCCGCACGCTTGCCTCGTCCCACACGAAAGGCGCGCAGGAGCCCGCCTCGCGCGTCGGATAGTCCGTCTCGTCCGTCAGGTCCGGATGCAGCACCCGCGGCGCGCCAGAATTCGCGAAGAAGCCGCGGTTGCCGGTGTCGAGATAGCTCTCGGCCGGCAGACCCTCGGCAACCAGGATCGCGTGCTCGTCCAGTTCCACATGGTAGTAGTCGACCACTGTCCAGCCGCGCTCCGGTCGGATGGTGGTGCCGTTCGCAAGCTGCCGTGCGCAGATCAGCCTACCGTCCACGAAGATCGCATGATCCGGCGACAGCAGCAGATCGGTGTGCGGCATTTTGTCGGCGATGGCGCCTCGCTGGACGCGCACCGGCGCCACGGTTTCCGGTCGTGGATGCCTGGTCAGATCGATACGCCGATGGCCGACCCAGGTGACGGGCCGTGCGCTCAGTTGTCCATCCGACAGCGTCAGAACGATGTCCCCACGTAACAGGCTCTCGATGGCCCGTTCGCCGGTGGCGGTCAAAATACGTGTGCCCGCCGCGTAGCAGACCGTGCTGAGGAAGACCTCTGTGCCGGTGCCACTGCTGTCGGGTGCCGTGTTGACGAACCAGGGTCCGGAAGTGTTGGTGATGCCGCTCAAATGCAGGACAGCGCCGTCGGATAGCGTGACCGTTCCCGTGGTGCTGAAGCCGATCTGTCCCGATGCGACCGTGACGGTCTTATCACCAAGGATGTGGACCAGGTTGGTCGGCGTGAGGGTGCCTGCGACATCAAGGCCGACAATCGAGTCGTCAAACCCGCTTGCAGCGGTGCCGGTGAGCGCCAGTTCGCCGGCTGATCCCAGGAAGGTGAAGGCGTTTCCGTCTCCCGGGTCGGCGCTGAGTTGCAGCGCAGATGCGGCTGTGGGGCCGATGGCGAATATCAGCCCGGAGTTCCTTCCGATGGCGGTGCTCAAGGTGAGGTTGCCGCCGATCGCCGTGATGGTGTCGGCAGTGCCGCTGCCCGACCGTGTCAGATTTGCCGCAACCGTCCCGAAGCCACTCAGCGAGCCGTTGGATGTGCCGTTGCCAAGCGAAATGCCCGAAGCATCGGTGAGCGTGCCGCCGGCCATCAGGATCGTGCCGTTGGTGACATTCTGCGTGGCGCCGATGGACAATGTGCCCAGGGGTCCGACCTCGAGCGTCTGATTGACGTTGTTGATTGTGATCGCGGCCGCCGAAATGACACCGCCCGCCAGGTTGAATTCCAATGTAGTTGGTGCGGCAGTGCCTATGGCGAACACAAACGGGCTGGAAACGAAACCAGTGCCGGTCAGGTCGAGGACGCCGCCGGTGGTGTCCGTGCCGGCTGTGATCGTCCCCTCGGTAGGGGTCCCGCCCGTAGCGGTGATCCCGCCGCTGACCGAAATGGTTCCGGCACCATCGATGGCGGCATGAGAGTCCTTCTTGAGAAGTGTGACGCCGCCTTGGATGTTCAGCGTATCGCCGGCTGTCATCCGCAGGATCGTCTCATGCGACCCACCGTTCCCTCCCTCGATGGTGAGGGAACTAATGGTCGCACTCGTGGCACCGACCGGGAGATTGAAGGTGACGACGTACGCGCTGTTGCTTGCCCCGATCGTCACGATGTCGCCGATGGCAGCAATCTCTCCGGGGTAACTCTCGCCAACCAGCCCCGTCCAGTTCGTTGCGCTGCTCCAGTCGCCCGCGGTGCCGGGATCGGTCCAGCTCACATTCGGCATGTCACGCCGCCCCGATTGCTTGTGGTATCACTCTACCCGGCACACCGCATTGGGGGGAGTCATCCCGCCTGCCGGTATGCGCATCGGCGGACAGAAGTCGCGCCGCGCTATTGGGTCGAGTTGACGGACCAGAGCGCCAGCGCGCCTTCCGATCTGGAATGGTC
>JANWJK010000057.1 GCA_025452005.1 Acetobacteraceae bacterium
CCCACGCTTCGATCCGGCCTATCGCTCCTATACAGTGACGACGCAGGCGCTGTTCGGTCAGCTGCTGATCGGGCTGATCAACGGCGCGTTCTACGCGATGCTGTCGCTTGGGCTCGCGGTGATCTTCGGGATGCTGAACATCATCAACTTCGCGCATGGCGCGCTGTTCATGATGGGTGCCTTCGCGTCCTGGATGCTGCTGCAATACGCCGGCATCGGCTACTTCCCGTCACTGATCCTGGCGCCGCTGATCATCGGCATATTCGGCGTGGTGCTGGAGCGGACCATCATCAGCCGGCTGTACCACCTCGATCACCTCTACGGGCTGCTGCTGACGTTCGGTCTGGCATTGGTGATCCAAGGCCTGTTCCGCAACTATTACGGCAGCTCCGGATTGCCCTACCGCATTCCGGACATCCTGCAAGGCGCCACCGATCTCGGGTTCATGTTCATGCCCAACTATCGCGGCTGGGTGGTGCTGGCCGCGGTGGTGGTGTGCCTCGCCACCTGGGCGATCATCGAGAAGACGCCGCTTGGCGCCACGCTGCGGGCGGCGACCGAGAATGCGCCGCTGGTGCAGGCGTTCGGCGTCAACGTGCCGCGCGTGATCACGCTGACCTACGGCGGTGGCGTCGCACTCGCCGCGTTCGCCGGCGTGCTGGCGGCGCCGATCTACTCGGTGAACCCCAACATGGGCGACAACTTCATCAACACGGTGTTCGCCGTGGTGGTGATCGGCGGCATGGGCTCGATCATGGGATCGATCATCACCGGCTTCGCCCTCGGCGTGATCGAGGGTCTCACCAAGGTGTTCTATCCCCAGGCCTCGGCGACCGTCGTGTTCCTGGTGATGGTGATCGTGCTGCTGACCCTGCCGCACGGCCTGTTTGGAAGGCGTGCCTGATGTTCGGTTTCTCCCGTTCGCAGCAGATCGCCTTCCTGATCATGCTCGCGCTGATCATCGTCTGTCCGTTCGTGCTGTATCCAGTGTTCCTGATGCGGGTGCTGTGCGTGGCGTTGTTCGCCTGCGCGTTCAACCTGATGATCGGCTATGTCGGACTGCTGTCTTTCGGCCATGCGGCGTTCTTCGGCATGGGCAGCTACATCGCGGCCTGGACCATGAAGTTCTGGCATGTCGATGCGGCGATCGCCATCATCCTGGGCGGCGCGACCGGTGCCGTGCTGGGTCTGTGTCTCGGCTACCTGGCGATCCGCCGCTCCGGCATCTACTTCGCCATGATCACGCTGGCGCTGGCGCAGATGGTGTATTTCTTCTGCGTCGAGGCGCCGTTCACCGGCGGGGAGGACGGCATCCAGCAGGTGCCGCGCGGCCACCTGTTCGGCGTCATCCCGCTGGACAACGACATGACGATGTACTGGCTGGTGGCGGCGGTGTTCGTCGGCGGCTTCCTGCTGATCCACCGCATCATCCACTCGCCGTTCGGCCAGGTGCTGAAGGCGATCCGCGAGAACGAGCCGCGCGCCACCTCGCTCGGCTATCGCACCGACGACTACAAGCTGATCGCGTTCGTGCTGTCCTGCATGCTGGCGGGCGTGGCCGGCGGCACGAAGGCGCTGGTGTTCGGCATCGCCACACTGACCGACGTGCACTACTCGACGTCCGGCGAGGTGGTGCTGACCACGCTGCTGGGCGGTCTGGGCACGGTGTTCGGCCCGGTGATGGGCGCCGTGCTGGTCACCACGATGGAGAACTACCTGGCGCAGTTCGGCCAGTGGGTGACGGTGACGCAGGGCGCGATCTTCGTGATCTGCGTGCTGGCGTTCCGCCGCGGCGTGATCGGCGAGATCGGCGGGGCGCTGCGGCTGGCGCTGTAGGACCCTCAGGCGGCGGCGATGATCCGCCTGCCGTCCCATATCCCGAGGCAGATGCGTTCGTTGCCGTACACGATCAGAAGATAAGGATCGAGCACGACTTGCTGCTGCAACAGTTCGCCCAGGATCATAGCCGAACCCGGTGCCTCGCGGTGCAAATCGCGCGCCAGCCGCGCGATCCGCATCGGCACGCCGATTTCAGCCAGAAATTCGACGGCCACCGGCCGCTCCCGCCACCGCGCGCCGGCGCTCACCCGGAACACGCCGAACACGATCAGCAGCGTCATCACGCCAAGCCAGAACAGGCTGAGCCAGGACGGCAGCAGCGAACCCGGCAGCACGCCGTTCGCCACGCCGCCGCTCATCGCCATGCAGAAGACGGATCCGATCAGTCCCACCGGCAGCCAGGTCTGGTGCTGGTACCAGAAGCTCGGTGCGAAACGCTCCAGTTGCGCCTGCTTGTGTGCGGCAAGTGCCTCAAGCGGCACCGGCTTTGCACCCTGCTCATCGAGAATCTCGGCCAGGAGCCTCGGTTGTACCGGAGCGAGAAGTGTATCGAACGGCATGGCCCCTCCTAGCAGCGGTAATTGGCGCCCGCGCGGTCGATCGTGCGCACCAGGCCCTTCCATTCCGCCAGACCGTATTCCGACGTGTTGCGCCGCTTCTGCATCCGTTCCGCCGCCTTGCCCACGACGAATTCGTCGATCTGGAGCGGCGGCGCACCCAGCGTGCGAGCGATGAGTTCCAGCTCGCAGGCACGTTCCAGGCAGTACATGCGAAAGAACGCACCGTGAATCGTCGGGCCGAGCGTCAACAGTCCGTGGTTCAGCAGCACTACGTGGCTGCCACGCCTGCAGGTGTGGCCGAGCGCCTCGCATTCCTCCACGGAGGCGGGCACACCGTATTCGTGATAGGCGAGATCGTCGAAGACCTGGAGTGCGTCCTGGCTGATCGGACGCAGCCCGTTCTGCAACAGCGAGATGCCAGCACCGGCCCGGGTGTGCGTGTGCATCACGCACATCGCATCCTGGCGCGCCTTGTAGACGCCGCTGTGGATGGTGAATCCGGCATTGTTGAACCTGCCGCCTTCGCCCAGGACATTCCCGTCCATGTCCATCTTGACCAGGCTCGAGGCGGTGATCTCGTCGAACATCTCGCCATAATTGTTGATCAGGAAGGCGTTCGACTCGCCCGGAATGCGTGCCGACATGTGGGTGTTGATCAGATCGGTCCAGCCAACGTGGTTCACGACGTGATACAGCGCGGCGAGCTCGCAGCGGGTCTGCCACTCGGCGTCGGTCATGTCGGTCTTGGGCAGCTTGAGCGCTGCGGACATCGTATTCTCCGTTCACTTTGCTTACCGGCGGGTGCGCGGGTTCAGTGCATCCTGGGAGAGTTGCCGCCGCTCCGCAACCCGGTGCCTGCGGGGCAAGCTGGCGCTCGGCGATCCCGGACGGTATTCCCCGCCCGGCGATTATCGGTCTAGGTTGACTGGCGCGATCCTGGTATGGCGCACCGCTGAGGAGGGAGGCGTTTGATTCGTACCCGCGCCGCACGGCTGCTTGCCGTGTGCCTGCTGCCTTTGTTGTTTGTTGGGTCCGCGCTTGCCCAGCCTCGCGCCATGCCGCAGCCCACGGCTCGGCCGACCGCTGCCGCGCCGGTGCGCGCCGGCGGGACGATCGCCACCATCAAGGTAGAGGGCAACCAGCGAATCGAGCCGGGGACGATCCTCTCCTACATGCTGGTGCAGACGGGCGACCCGTTCGATGCCGACCGCCTGGATCGCAGCCTGAAGACGCTGTATGCCACCGGCCTGTTCCAGGATGTGCGGATCACCCGCGACGGCGATACGCTGGTGGTGCATGTGGTCGAGAATCCGCTGGTCAATCGCGTGGCCTTCGAAGGCAACCACAAGTTGACCGACGATCAGCTCCGCCCCGAAATGCAACTCAAACCGCGTGCGGTGTTCACGCCTGCGTTGGCAGAGCAGGACCGGCAGCACATCCTCGATATGTATGCCAAGCGGGGCTACTACAACGCACGGGTCGATCCGCAGGTCATCCGCCTCGACCAGAACCGCGTGGATGTGGTGTTCCAGATCAACGACGGTTCGGTCACGCTGATCAGCAAGATCATCTTTGTCGGCAACCACGAGTTCAGCGAGGATCGTCTGTCGGAGGTGATCAACACGCGTGAGCAGCGCTGGTGGCGCTTCCTCTCCACGTCCGATGAATACGATCCGCAGCGGCTGAATTTCGACAAGGAGCTGCTGCGACGCTTCTATCTGAAGAACGGCTATGTCGATTTCGAGGTGAAGGCGGCGAAATCCGAACTGGCGCCGGACCGATCCGGCTTCTTCCTGACATTCAATATCAGCGAGGGCGAGCGCTACCGGGTCGGCAAGGTCACGATCAATTCGCAGCTCCGCAACCTCAACGGCGACGATCTGCGCGGCGCCCTCGAAATCAACGAGGGTGACTGGTACGACGGCGACGCCGTCGGCCGCACCATCGAAGCGATCGAGCTCGAAGTCCACACCCGCGGCTACGCATTCGTCGAGGTGAAGCCGAGGATCAATCGTGATCTCGAGAAACACATTGTCGATCTCACGTTCGAGATCGGCGAAGGCCCGCGCGTCTACGTCGAGCGGATCGATATCGTCGGCAACACAAGGACAAAGGACAAGGTGATCCGCCGTGAGTTCCGTCTGGCCGAGGGCGATGCCTTCAATGCCGAGGCGGTCCGCCGCTCGCGGCAACGGCTACAGGACCTCAACTACTTCAACAATGTCGGCATAGCCACCTCACCCGGATCGACGCCGGACAAGGCGGTGCTGACAACCACGGTCGACGAAAAGGCCACCGGTGAATTCACGCTGGGCGGTGGTTTTTCGACCGACGCCGGCGCACTGCTCGACATAGGCCTCAGCGAAAGAAATCTGATCGGCAGCGGCGTCAGCGCGGGGATCAACGGCGTGCTGGCGCAGAAGCGCAGCTCGATCACCGCCTCGATCACCGATCCTTACTTTCTCGACCGCAATCTGGTGTTCGGCGGCGACATCTTCCTGATCCAGACCAACTACCTGGGCACCGAGCCCTATGACGAGAAGCGTGTGGGCTTCGACGTCCGCGGGGGCTACGACTTCAATGAATATCTGCGCCAGGTCTGGACCTACTCACTCGTCGGACGTACCGTTTACAACGTCGCAACGAATGCCAGCTTCTTCATCACCCAGCTTGCCGGCTACACGCTTCTGTCCCAGGTCAGCCAGGCGATGACCCTCGACCATCGGGACAGCAAGATCGATCCACACACCGGCTATCTCCTCACCCTGGGCACCGACGTTGCCGGACTGGGCGGCAACGCGCACTTCATCCGCACCAGCGCCAATGGCCAGTATTTTATCCCGCTGGACCGCTTCACCGGGAACAGCGACTGGGGCATCGCGCTGACCGGCGGCATGGGTTACCTGTACAACGAGAACCAGCAGGAGCAGATCATCGACCGCTTCTTCCTGGGCGGCGACAACCTGCGGGGCTTCCAGATCGGCGGCGCGGGTCCGCACGACGCGGTCACCGGCGACCCGCTGGGCGGACGGTTCATCTGGACCCAATCGACCGAGCTGCACTTCCCCTTGCCGATTTCGGCTGACATCGGCCTGTCTGGCCGCAGTTTCGTCGATCTCGGCGGCCTGACCCAGGCCAGTTTCATAAATCGCAGCCTCTGCCGCCAGGCAAGCGGCGCGCCTTGCATCATTGACGCCTCCCCGGCACCCCGCGTCGGCATCGGCGTCGGCCTGTCCTGGCATACCCAGTTTGGGCTATTGAATATTGACTTGACGCCATTCGTGATCAAGCAAGCGCACGATCAGACCCAGATCTTCCGATTCGGCTTCGGTACGAGGTTCTAGTGTTCCCACTCCGCTCCCTTACGGCGGTCGCCCTGGCGGCGGCAGTTCTGTCCACCCACACGCCGCGGGCCATGGCGCAGGCGAACCCGCAGTGGTTCGTGCCGAACCAGCCGCGTGCCGCGGCGCCTGCGCGCCCAGCGCCACGCCCGGCGCCGAATCCACAGGCGGCGCAAGGCCCCGGCCTGGTGACGGAAGGGGCCGCGACCGGCGCCGAGGGGCAGCCCCAGCAGCAGGTCCAGGTGCAGCTCCCGCCGCCCCCCGAGGTCCCGCCGCTGCCAAAAGGACCCACGCCGCCGGCGGCCATCGTCGGCGTCCTCTCGGTGGCCGACGTGATGCGCGCGTCCTCGGCGTTCCAGCAAGCCGACAAGGAGTTCGTCGGGCGGCGGCAGAAGCTCAACGAAGATGCGCAGAAGGAGCAGGTTGCATTGCGCGACCTCGGGCAGGCGCTGGCGAATGAGCGGGGCAAGCTTTCGCCGGAGCAGATCCGAAACCGCGAAAAGGAGCTGCAGGACCGCATCGCCGAGTCGCGTCGCGTGTTCGGCGAACGGAATCGCATCATCCAGGAGGCTAGCCAGTACGTGATGGCGCAGATCGACCGCGCTGTCGAAATGGTGACGCAGCAGGTGGCCATCAGCCGCGGCATCAACCTGGTGCTGAACCGCGCGCAGATCCTCGGCGTGACCAACGAGTTCGATCTGACCCCCGCCGTGGTCGACGACATCAACAAAGTGCTTGCATCGGTGCTGATCCCGCCGGACGGCGTCTCGCCGGTGGCGATGCAGGCCAAGGAGGGCGCCACCCCGGCCAGCGCGCAGGCTGGGACGCCGCCGGCAAAGCCGCCCGCTGCCACGCCGGCTCCGCAGCAACAACGCCGGTGAGCCGGCGCCCGGTGCGCGCAGATGGATTGGCCGCCGATCGCCGGGGACCCGCGCTTCTTCCGACGGAGCGGGCCTTATAGCCTCGCCGAGGTGGCCGCGGCGGCGGAGGCCGAGGCGCAGACGCGCGACCTGATGCTGACCGGTGTGGCGCCGTTGCAGACCGCGGAGCCGACCGAGGTGAGCTTCCTCGACAACCGCAAATACGCCTCCGCTCTGGCGGCAACGCGGGCCGGCGCGGTGATCGTGCACCCCGATATGGCCGAGCGCATGCCGCCCACCGCGGTCGCGATGGTCGCGACCGAACCCTATGTCGCGTGGGCGAAGGTGGCGGCGTTGTTCCATCCGCTGCCCCCGGCCCGGCCCGGTGTACATCCATCGGCGGTGGTCGCGCCGGATGCCGCGGTCGATGCCAGCGCCGAGATCGGGCCGCTCGCCGTGATCGGCGCATGGGCTGAAATCGGTCCGCGCTGCCGCATCGGTCCCGCGGCCGTTATCGGCGACGGCGTGGTCATGGGTGCGGACTGCCAGATCGGCGCACACGCCTCGCTGAGCTACGCGCTGCTGGGCAATCGGGTGGTGGTGTTCCCCGGGGCACGCATCGGCCAGGATGGCTTCGGCTTCGCGGCGGCCGGAACGGAATTCCTGAGTGTGCCGCAGCTTGGCCGCGTCGTGCTGGAAGACGATGTGGAGGTCGGCGCGAACACGACGATCGACCGTGGTTCGTTGCATGACACGCGCATCGGCGCCGGTTCACGCCTCGACAACCTGGTGCAGATCGGGCACAACGTGCGCCTCGGCCGCTTGTGTGTGATCGTTTCGCAGGCCGGCATTTCCGGTTCAACGATCCTGGAAGACCACGTCATGGTCGCCGGCCAAGCCGGTCTTACGGGCCATCTCCGAATCGGGCGTCGGGCGCGCATCGGGGCGCAGGCCGGCGTGATGTCGGATGTGCCGCCCGGTGCCGATGTGGTAGGCAGCCCGGCGCAGCCGGCGCGCGAATTCTTCCGCCACGTCGCCGTGCTCCGACGGCTGGTGCGAGAGGCGACCGGCAGGCGGTCGAAGGACAAGGCGGCGGGGACGGAGACAGAAACGGACTGAACGTCATGGATTCGCCCGCGACTGAAGCAGTTTCGGCTGGTTCCACCATCGACGTGGTCGATATCGCGCGCATCATGCACGCGATCCCGCACAGATATCCGTTCCTCATGATCGACCGGGTGGTCGACGTGGTGCGCAACCGCTCCGCCATCGGTGTCAAGAACGTTTCGGTCAACGAGTCGTTTTTCGCCGGTCACTTCCCCAACCACCCGGTGATGCCCGGGGTACTGATCATCGAGAGCATGGCGCAGACCGCCGCCGTGCTGGTGGTGGAGACGCTGGGTCCGGATGCCGCCGGCAAGGTGGTGTACTTCATGTCGATCGAGGGGGCGAAATTCCGCCGCCCGGTGGTCCCGGGCGACCAGCTCCGCATCCATGTCACCAAGGACCGCAATCGTGGCAATGTCTGGAAGTTCAGTGCTGTAGCCCGGGTCGATGGGGTGTCGGTGGCTGAGGCCACTTATGCGGCGATGATCATGGATCGCGCGCCGGCGGCCTGACGCGGCGCCTCAATCACGCCAAAATCTTCGGGGAAACAATCGGTTACAGGCTGATCATCGAAACATCAGGCAACAATGATTGAGTTGGTCGCCGGCCTGTGCCGCCCTAGCCTCCGCCGTCGTTCCCGTCAGCGAGACGCGCCAGAATGGATGCCATGCCCGACACGATTGCGCTGCGGCCGGCCGGTGCTGTCATCCATCCCACCGCCGTGGTCGCACGCGGCGCCGAGTTGGGTATGGGGGTCCGGATCGGGCCCTTCTGCACGGTCGGCGCGAACGTGGCGATCGATGACCGCGTCGAGCTGGTGTCGCATGTGGTCGTGGACGGGCACACGCGGATCGGCGCGGACGTGGTGCTGTATCCGTTCTGCACCGTCGGCCTCGCGCCGCAGGACCTGAAATATGCCGGCCAGCCGACGCGCTGCGAGATCGGCGCGCGCACCCAGGTGCGCGAGCACTGCACGATCCATCGCGGCACGGTGACCGGCAAGGGGATCACCCGGGTGGGCGCCGACTGCCTGCTGATGGCGGTGGCCCATGTCGCACATGACTGCACCGTGGGCGATCACGTGATCATCGCCAACAATGTCGTGATGGGCGGCCATGTCTCGATCGCCGACCATGCGGTGATCGGCGGATCAGCGGCGATCCATCAGTATGTCCGGATCGGCCGCGCGGCCATGATCGGTGGCGTATCCGGTGTCGAGGCGGACGTGATCCCGTTCGGCAGCGTGATCGGCAACCGCGCCCGGCTGGCCGGGCTCAATGTCGTCGGCCTGAAGCGGCGTGGCTTCGACAAGGCCCAGATCCAGTTGCTGCACAATGCGTTCCGCGACCTGTTCCGCCATGAGAGCGTGTTCGCCCAGCGGCTGGCCGCCGTGCGCGCCCGCTATGGCGAAGAAGCGCTGGTCGCCGAGGTCTTGGCGTTCATCGACGCTCCCAGCCATCGCGGCCTGATCCGCGCGGAGTAGCCGGTGCCGGCCGACCGCCCAACGCTGGGCATCCTGGCGGGAGGCGGCCGATTGCCGGGCCAGGTGGCGGCAGCGGCGCAGGCCGCAGGCCGGCGCGTCTTCCTGATCGGGCTCGAGGGCTTTGCCGACCCCGCGGTGCTTGCTCCCTGGCCACACGAATTCGTGCGGATCCTGGCGGCGGGACGGATCCTCGCCGCCTTACGCGAACATGGCTGCGAGGACCTGGTGCTGGTCGGGCCGGTGCGGCGGCCGTCGCTGCTCGATCTCCGCCCGGATGCCGAGGGCGCGCGCATTTTGGGCCGTATCGGCCGGGCGGCGTTTGCGGGCGACGATGGGCTGTTGGCCGCTGTCGTCCGGGTGTTTGCCGAGGAGGGATTCCGCGTCCTCGGAATGCACCAGATCCTGGACGAGGCGCTGGGCCCCGCCGGGCGGCTGTCGCGCGCCGCGCCCGACGCGGTGGCCATGGCGGACATAAGCCGCGGCATTGCCGTCGCCCGCGCGCTCGGCGCAATCGATGTCGGGCAGGGCTGTGTGGTGCAGCAGGGGATCGTGCTGGCGGTCGAGGCCGCCGAGGGCACCGACGCGATGCTGGCCCGCTGTGGTGGGCTGGCAGCGCCGGGGCGTGGCGGGGTGCTGGTGAAGCTGGTGAAGCCGGGCCAGGACCGCCGCACCGACCTGCCGACCGTCGGGCCCGAGACGTTGCGTCGCGCGGCGGAGGCCGGACTGCGGGGGGTTGCGTTCGAGGCCGGGGGCACCATTCTGGCCGAGCGCGACGCCACGATCGCCGTGGCGGACGCAGCCGGGCTGTTCCTGCTGGGTCTCGGTCCGGAAGATCTGTTCGCGA
>JANWJK010000058.1 GCA_025452005.1 Acetobacteraceae bacterium
CCAACGGCCCGCGTTCGTCCAACGGAGCTTCTGCGGCGGCTTCGCGCCGCACAAACCCTTAATTCGTTTATCGTGCCGCTGATCGATGCTCGCGAGGAAGTCCCGAAGCCGCGCGGCCCCTCAATATGACCGAGGCGCGGCGGGCAGCGTTTGGGGCGGAAAATTCAAGCGGACGCACTGCTGAAAGGTGCAGCTCGCCGCCGCCTCAGGGCGCGGTGCCGAAGATCCGCTGCTGCACCTTGTCGCCGACGCGAATGTTCAGCCGCGCCGCTGTGCCCGCCGCGAGTTCCAGCGTCGCGCGCACCGGGCCCCGGCTGTCGATCACCGCAAGGCTCTCCGGCACCGTGTTCTCGGCGATCGCGCGGATCGTCCCATCGGCATTGATGAACACCATGTCGAGCGACGCGATCGTGTTGCGCATCCACATCTGCGATTCGCGCACGGTTCCCCAGTCGAACAGCATGCCGCCATCGGCCGGAACGGTCGGGCGGAACATCAGCCCGACGATCTGCTGCTCCGGCTTGATCGCCATCTCGACACTGAATTCGTGCGGCGTGCCGTCGCGCGTGACGATCACCAGCCGCTCCTTCGGCAGTTCCGGCTGCGCACCGGTTATATTGGGTCCCTGAGCCTGCGCCGGCAACGGCGCGAGGGCCAGCAGCATCAGCATGCGGCGGCGGTTCATGCGAGCCCGTCCTTCACCCATGCTGCGGCATGCCTTCGGGAATCACGGTCGTCACGATGCTCGCATCCAGCGCCTCGTAATCATGGTAGCCGATCGCCTCATACAGCTCGGCGCGCGTCTGCATGCGATCGAGCATGCGCTGAGTGCCGCCATCGCGACGAATTGCTGCATATAGCTCGCCCTGCGCCTTGTTGGCGATGCGCAGCGAACTCACCGGCCAGATCACCATCCGGTAGCCCATGTCCTGGAATTCGGCGGCGGTGAAGAACGGCGTGCGGCCGAACTCGGTCATGTTGGCGAGCAGCGGCGCATCGACGCGCGCGGCGAAGCTGCGGAACATCTCGGCGGTGGTCAGCGCCTCGGGGAAGATCGCATCGGCGCCAGCCTCGAGATAGAGCTTTGCGCGCGCCACGGCGCCGTCCATGCCCTCGCTGGCGGCGGCATCGGTGCGCGCGACGATGAACAGGTGCCGGCGGGCGCGCCGCGCGGCGGCGATCTTGGCCGCCATGTCCACCGGGTCGGCCAGCTTCTTGTCGTTCAGGTGGCCGCACTTCTTCGGCAGCAACTGGTCCTCGATATGCACCGCCGCAGCGCCGGCATCCTCGAAGCTGCGCACCATGTGCATCACGTTGAGCGCCTCGCCGTAGCCGGTGTCGCCATCGACCAGCAGCGGCAGTCCGGTCGCCCGCGTGATCTGGCGGACGAAGAAGCACACCTCGTCCACCGTGATCATGCCAAGGTCGGGAATGCCCATCGATGCGGTCATCGCCGCGCCGGACAGGTACAGCGCCTCGAAGCCGGCTGCCTTGGCCTGCAAGGCCGCCATGCCGTTGTGCGCGCCGGGCATCTGGAGGATGCCAGGCCGGGCGAGCAGCGCACGAAAGCGTTCGCCGGCAGGAGCGGTCGGCAGATCGGTGGCGATCAGATAGGTCATGGCGGGCACTCCGGACTGCGGCGATCCGCATAGCGGAAGCCTCACGCGAAGAACAGCACGCCCACCATAGCCAGCACCGGCAGCAGCAGCGCCGACGCCAGCACCATGAAACCGAAGAAGCCCGGCATGCGGACGCCGCGATGCGCCGCGATCGCGCGCAGCATCATGTTGGGCGCATTGCCGATATACGTAAGCCCGCCGAAGAACACCGCCCCGGCCGAGATCGCCGCGAGCGTTGCGTCATCGCCCGCGCTCATCGCGGCCGGACGAAGGCCCGCCAGCTCGAAGAACACAAGATAGGTCGGCGCATTGTCGAGGAACGCCGACAGGATCCCGGTCAGCCAGAAATAGGCGAGCGGTATCGGCCTGCCGGCAGCGTCCGCGGTCAGCCGCAGCAGCGGCGCCAGCGGTCCCTCCCTGCCGGCATGCAGCATCGCGACCACCGGGCCGATCGTGACGAAGATGGCAGCAAACAGCATCGCCACCTCCACGATCGGATGCCAGGTGAAGTCGTTGGCCTGGCGGATCGCCCGCGGCGTGATGCGTATCGACACGAGCGTGAGCGCGATAAGGATGGCGTCCGCCGCCAGCTCCGCAATGCCGACCGGCGTCCCCAGCAGCACGAGTTCGCCCGCCGGCACCATGCCCTCCAGCAGGATCGTCAGGATCGCCGCCAGGATGAGGCCGATGTTCCACCACCCTCTGAAGTGAAAGCGCTGCCGCTCGGGCGGTGCCGGCTCGGTGGACGCAAGCCGGCGATCGATCAGGTAGAACGCCGCCAGCAGCAGCAGCGTGATGAGAAGCAGCGGGCCGAACAGCGTGCGCACCGGCCAGAAGAACGGCACACCGAGCAGCAGACCGATGTAGAGCGGTGGGTTCCCAAGCGGTGTGATCGAGGCATTCGCCACCAGCACGATCACGAAGACGACGAGATGCACCTTGCGCCGCCGGTGGGCGTTGGCGTGCAGCAGCGGATTGATGAGCACCATCGACGCGCCGGTGGTTCCCATCACCGATCCTGCGACGATGCCCAGCGCCAAGAGCGCGGTATTGCCGCGCGGCGTGCCCGCGGAGCCGCCCCGCACCAGCACGCCACCACCCGCAGTGTACAGCGCCAGCAGCATCGTCATGAACGGCAGGTACTGGGTCAACAGCGCGTGCCACGCAGCCGATGCGGCCGCCGCCACTCCGCTTGCCACGGCTTGCAGGACGAGCAGCAGAACGCACCACGCCAGCGCGATGCCGCCCATTCGCCGGTGCCAGAAGCGCGGCATGACGATCGGGAACAGGGCCATCGAGGCCAGGAGGCCGGCGAACGGCAGCCCCAAGGCCACGGCGGGTGCGATTGGTTGCATGCCCAGGACCCTGCAAGTAACGTCCGGCGCGCACAACGGGATTCGGTCCGATGGACATGACAGGCGAGCGGCGTATCGAGGCGCCGCGCCAGACCGTATGGCGAGCGCTCAACGATCCGGTGGTGCTCAAGGCCAGCATTCCCGGCTGCGAGAGCCTGGAGAAGCTGTCGGACACCGACATGAAGGCTACCGCGTCGGTCAGGATCGGGCCGATCGCGGCACGCTTCAGTGGCGCCGTGCATCTTTCCGATCTCGATCCGCCGAACGGCTATACCATCAGCGGCGAGGGTCAGGGCGGTGTCGCCGGCTTCGCCAAGGGCGGCGCCAAGGTGCGGCTTGACGACGCCGGCAGCGACACCCTGCTGTCCTACGAGGTGCACGCCCAGGTGGGCGGCAAGATCGCCCAGCTCGGTGCTCGGCTGGTCGACGCCAGCGCCAAGCAGATGGCGGACGCCTTCTTCGACCGGTTCAGCAAGGAGGTCGCGCCGGCCCCGTCGCCGGTCGAGCAGCCGGAGGCCGCGCCGCGGCCGGCACCGCCGCCGCCATCGGCGATCAGCCCGCTCGCGCTGGTGCCGCGTGAGCCGTTCGGCCTGCCGCTCGTCGCCTGGATCGGCGGCGCGATCTACCTGTTCATGCTGCTGCTGATCCTGGGAAGCATGCTGTAGTGGCTGCACTGCCTGCGACCGTCGCCGACACGGCCAAGCTGCTCGCCGACCAGGCCTACATCGCCGACCAGGAACTGGCGACGACGGTACACCTGTCGCTCGCCATGCGCCGCCCGCTGTTCCTCGAAGGCGAGCCAGGCACCGGCAAGACGGAGATCGCCAAGGTGCTGGCCGCGGGCCTTGGCCGGCGGCTGGTACGGCTGCAATGCTACGACGGCATGGACCTGTCGGCGGCCGCCTATGAGTGGGACCATGCCCGCCAGCTCATGGCGATCCGGCTGGCCGAGGCCGCCGGGCAGACCGATCCCGGGGAACTCGCCGGCGACATCTACACCCGCAAGTTTCTGCTGGCGCGGCCCTTGCTGTCGGCGATCGATCCGGACCTGCCGCCGGCGGTGCTGCTGATCGACGAACTCGACCGCGCCGACGAGCCGTTCGAGGCGTTCCTGCTGGAGCTGCTGGCGGACTTCCAGGTCACCGTGCCTGAATTCGGCACGGTGCGGGCGCGCACGCTTCCGGCGGTGGTGATCACCTCCAACCGCACGCGCGAGGTACACGACGCGATCCGCCGGCGCTGCCTGTATCACTGGGTGGACTACCCGAATGCAGTGCGCGAACGGGCGATCCTGGCGGCCAAGGCGCCGGGCGTGCCCGAGTACCTGTCCGCCCAGGTGGTGGCGTTCGTGCAGCGGCTGCGCAGCGAGGACCTGTTCAAGCTGCCGGGGGTCGCCGAGACGATCGACTGGGCGCAGGCGCTGACCTACCTGAATCAGAAGGAGCTGGCGCCGCAGGCGGTGGACGAGACCTTGGGCGTGCTGCTGAAATATCAGGACGATATCGCCAAGATCCGCGGCGCTGAGGCAGCCCGGCTGCTGGCGGAGACGCAGCAGGCCGCGGAATAGGCGCCGCGATGCCGGATACGGCACCGCCGGACAGCCGCATCATCATCACGCGCGAGGCCCTGCGTGACGGCTCGCTGCTGGCCGAGGCGCGCCGGCGCATGTTGCCGGGCACGATCTTTCGGACGGACGCGGAAATCGCCGCCGATCTGGCCGCTTCACTCGCCCGGCAGCCGCCTGACCAGGACGTCTGGCTGTTCGGCTATGGCTCGCTGATGTGGAACCCGGCGATTGAGTTCGCTGAACGGCGTGGTGCCGTGGTGCGCGGCTGGCACAGGCGGTTCTGCCTGTGGCTGCATGCGGGTCGCGGCTCACCGGACAATCCAGGCCTGATGCTGGCGCTGGATCGCGGCGGAAGCTGCGCCGGCGTGTTGTTCCGCATTCCTGCCGCCAAGGCGCGCGCCGAGCTGCTGCTCGCCTGGCGGCGCGAGCTGTTCACCGGCGCCTATCGTTCGCACTGGGTGACCGCGCTGACGGATGCCGGCCCGGTGCGCGCCGTCACCTTCGTCGTCAATCGGGCATACGATCGCTACGCCGGGCGACTGGACGAAGCGACGGTCGCCGCGCACCTGGCATCGGCCACCGGTTCGCTTGGCAGTTGCCGTGAGTACCTGGCGGAGACGCTGGCGGCGTTGCAGTCGGTGGGGCTGCGTGACCGCGCGCTTGAGCGACTACAACGGATCATCGGCACCACGCCCGATTGACCGGCGGTCGATTGCGGCATTGCACTTGATATCACAACCCTCCATCTTCCTTGACAGAAAAATTCTGTATGGATGCCCCATGCCGCTCAATATCAAGGACCGCACAACCGAGCAGTGTGTGCGTGAACTGGCGATGGTTACCGGCGAGACCGTCACGACCGCGATCCGTCGCGCCGCCGAGGAGCGCCTGCATCGCGTCCGTCGAGAACGCGCCGCTGGCAGCCTCGCGACGGAGCTGCTGCAGATCGGGAAGCGCTGTGCGGACTTACCCGAGGTCGACCGGCGGACGCCCGATGAGATCCTCGGCTATGACGACCATGGACTTCCGTCCTGATGGTTATCGACACGTCGGCCTTGCTGGCCGTACTGCTGAACGAGTCCGATGCCGGTCGCATCGCCGAGGCAATCGAGGCGGCCTCACCTCGCCTACTGTCCGCTGCGAATCTGTTGGAAGCCTCCATCGTCATCGAAAGCCGGAAAGGCGAGGCAGGCGGCCGCGAGCTTGATCTTCTGGTATATCGCGGCGGTATCGAAGTCGTTGCGGTGGATCAGAACCAGGCCGAGACCGCAAGGGTGGCATGGCGGCGTTTTGGCAAAGGCCGCCATCCAGCGGGGCTGAACTACGGCGATTGCTTTGCCTATGCGTTGGCACGAAGTCGCCGCTTGCCGTTGCTGTGTCGGGGCCACGACTTCCCACAAACCGACCTGGACTGCGTGTCGCTCCCCTGAGACACCACGACCATCCGATCGTCGCGCATTGTGCGATTCGCAACGGCCGCGCGGTGTCCGCAGGCATGTTCCGAACAAGTACGACTTGCGCTGATAAAGCATCCACGTTCCTCTACCCAGGACAATGACCGCCCCATCCGCCACCCTCGCCGCCAACGTCATGCACTTCGCGCGGCTGCTGCGGCGCGCGGGTTTGCCGGTGGGACCCGCGGAGACGCTGGCCGGGCAGCAGGCGCTCTCGCTGATCGATCTCGGCAGCCGCACAGAAACGCGCACCGCGCTGCGCACCGCGATGATCCATCGCCACGAGCATCAGGACGTGTTCGACCAGGCTTTCAACCTGTTCTGGCGCGATCCCACCGCGGCCGAACAGGCGGTCGCCATGGCGCTGCTCGAGGCACAGAAGGAAAAGCGCCCCGAACGTCCGCCGCCCGGCAGCCGCCGCGTCGCCGAGGCTATGGCGAAGCCGCGAGACCAGGCCGCGACCGGAGGACGAACCACCGGTGATGGACGCGGTGCTTACCGTGTCGGACCAGGAACGCCTGCAGCGGATGGACTTCGAGGCGATGGGCGCCGACGAGATCGCCGAGGCGAAGCGCGAGATCCGCCGCCTCGTGCTGCCGCTCGACCTGCGCCGCACCCGCCGGCTGCGCGCCGATTCGCTCGGTCCGGTGACCGATCTGCGCCGCACCATCCGCCAGAGCCTGCGCCAGGGCGGCGAGATCCTGACCATCGCGCGCAACCGCCACCTGAGGCGTCCGCCGCCGCTGGTCGTGCTCTGCGACATCTCCGGATCGATGTCGCGCTACGCACAGATCCTGCTGCATTTCCTTCACGCGGTGACCAACGACCGCGACCGCGTGCATGTGTTCCTGTTCGGCACGCGGCTGTCCAACGTGACGCGCCAGCTCCGCCATCGCGATCCGGAGGTGGCGTTCCAGATGGTCTCCCATGTGGTGCCCGACTGGTCCGGCGGCACGCGAATCGGCGAGGCGCTGGAGAGTTTCAACCGCCTCTGGGCGCGGCGCGTGCTGGCACAGGGCGCCGTCGTGCTGCTGATCACCGACGGTCTGGACCGCGACGGCGCGCGCGGGCTGGCGGACAACATGGATCGCCTGCATCGTTCCTGCCGGCGGCTCATCTGGCTCAATCCGCTGTTGCGCTGGGCGGGTTTCGAACCAAAATCACAGGGGATACGCGCTATGCTGCCGCACGTGGACGACTTCCGCCCCGTGCACAATCTGGCGAGCCTGCGCGCGCTGGTCGATCTCCTGTCCCGCCCCGCTCCGCGACGCGCACTCTTGGCGGCGGCGGCCGAGCCTGAAAGGATGGCATCATGAGCTTCGCAGAAACCGAGGATGTGCTGGGCACCGCGGCCGCATGGCGCGCTGCCGGCGAGCAGGTGGCCGTGGCGACGGTGACCGAGACCTGGGGCAGTTCGCCCCGCCCCGCCGGCAGCCAGATGGCGGTGACGAAGTCCGGCAAGATGGCCGGATCGGTATCCGGCGGCTGCATCGAGGGCGCGGTGGCTGATGCCGCGATGAAGACGATCGACACCGGCGCGCCGCAGCTGCTGGACTTCGGCGTGACGCACGAGCGCGCCTGGGAGGTCGGGCTGGCCTGCGGCGGCAAGGTGAAGGTGTTCGTGGAGAAGCTGTCATGACCTGCTGCAACTCCCTCTCCCGCGAAGCGGGGGAGGGTTGGGGAGGGGGTGCAGCGCCATGACACCCGACATCCTCGCGGCGCTTGAACAGGCCAGGCTCGCGAAGCGGCCCGTCGTGCTGGCGACCCGGCTGCCGGACGGGCACCAGCGCCTGCTGCCCGACCCGGGAGCGCCCGATGGCCTGAATGCCGCCGCCGCGCAGGCGCTGCGCGAGGACGAGAGTGTCACCGTGCGGCTCGGGACCACCGACTGGTTCCTGCACGCCTACAACCCGCCGCTGCGCCTGATCGTGGTCGGTGCGGTGCATATCGCCCAGGCGCTGGTGCCGTTCGCAACGCAGTGCGGCTTCGCGGTCACCGTGGTGGATCCCCGCCGGTCGTTCGCCTCGGACGAACGCTTCCCGAACGTCACCGTCTCCACCGCCTGGCCCGACGAGGCGATGGATGAGCTGAAGCCCGACAGCCGCACAGCGGTCGTGACCCTGACGCACGATCCGAAGCTGGACGATCCGGCGCTGGACCGTGCGCTGAAGTCGCCGGCGTTCTACATCGGCTCGCTGGGCTCGCGGCGCACGCACGCGGCGCGCCTCAAGCGTCTGCGCGACCTCGGCCACGACGAGGCGGCGCTGGCGCGCATCCAGGGACCGGTCGGCCTCAACATCGAGGCGGTGACCGCACCGGAGATCGCCCTATCGATCATCGCCGAGCTGGTCGCGGTGCGGCGCGGTGCCCCGGTGCCGCAGAAGCAGCCGCAGGCCGCATGAAGTTCGGCCCGGTCCCGCTGGACGAAGCCCGCGGCGCCATCATGGCGCACTCGCAGCGCATCGGTGAGCGGATGATCCGCAAGGGATCGGTGCTGGACGATGACGCCATTGCCGCACTGCGCGAGGCGGACCGCGAGGAGGTCATCGTCGCCCGGCTGGAACCCGGCGACGTGCCGGAAGACATCGCCGCCGACCGGCTGGCCCAGCCGCTGGTCTCGCCGCTGCTCGCGCGCACCCGCGCGGCCACCGGGCGGGTGAACCTGGCCGCCGAGGTGCCGGGGCTGCTCCGCGTCGATGCGGCGATGATCGATCGCCTGAACACGATCGACGAGTCCCTGACCATCGGCACCTTGCCCGACAACGCCGTGGTGGCACCGAAGGACCTGGTGGCCACGGTGAAGATCATCCCGTTCTCGGTGCCCGGCAACGTGCTGGCGGTGGCCGAGGCGCTGATCCGCCAGGCCGGCTCGCCGCTCACGCTGCACCCGTTCCACCACCTGAAGGTCGGCCTGGTCATCACCGAACTGCCCGGCCTGAAGGACAGCGTCACCGAGAAGACGATCGCGGCGACCGAGGCGCGGGTGACCGCGCTCACCGGCTCGCTGCTGCCGCCGCTGCATACGCCGCATGAGGAAGTACCGATCGGAAAGGCGCTGGAATCGCTGATTTCCCAAGGCGCCGACCTGCTGCTCGTGGTGGGTGCATCGGCGGTGGTGGACCGGCGCGACGTCGGCCCCTCCGGTGTGGTGCGGGCGGGCGGCGAGATCCTGCATTTCGGCATGCCGGTGGACCCCGGCAACCTGATCTGCCTCGGGCGGATCGGGACACGACCGGCACTGGTGCTGCCCGGCTGCGCACGCAGCCCGAAGCTCAACGGCATCGACTTCGTGCTGATGCGGCTGTTCGCCGGCCTGCCGGTCGGCCCCTCCGAGATCATGAAGATGGGCGTTGGCGGCCTGCTGAAGGAGATCGACACGCGTCCGCTGCCGCGCGAGAAGGCCCCTGCCACGCCGCGCACCGGGGTCGCCCCGCGCAGCGCGCCGACCATCGCCGCGGTCGTGCTTGCCGCCGGGCGGTCGCGCCGGATGGCGCCGCACAACAAGCTGCTGGTCGCCGACCGGACCGGCAAGTCGATGATCGCCCGCGTGGTGGACAACGTTCTGTCGTCCAATGCCCGCCCGGTGCTGGTGGTGACCGGCCATCAGGCGGAGCAGATCCAGCATGCACTGGGCGGCCGGCCGGTGCGCTATGTCCACGCGGCCGACTATGCCGAGGGGCTGTCGGCCAGCCTGAAGGCCGGCATCGCCGCGGTGCCCGAGGAGTGTTCGGCGGCGCTGGTCTGCCTGGGCGACATGCCGCTGGTCACCGGCCGGATGATCGACCGGCTGCTGTCGTCCTACGATCCGGACGAGGGACGCCTGATCGTGCTGCCGACGTTCCGCGGCAAGCAGGGCAACCCGATGCTGTGGGACCGCCGGTTCTTCGCCGAGATCTTGCAGATCACCGGCGATTCCGGTGCCCGCTTCCTGCTCGGCAAGCACCTGGAGGCGGTGGCCGAGGTGGAGATGGCGGACGATGCGGTACTGCGCGACTTCGATACCACCGATTCGCTGAACACCCTGCCGCAGCGGCTGCGGCCGGAGACGATTGGCTGAGCGCGGCCGATGCCGATCTGCGAGGCCGATCCGTGGCGCTTCCAATATTTCGAGCACGTCGATTGCCCGCCGGACGTGCGCATCTCGACCGAGGATCCGGATTCCTGGGAATGGTACCCCCGGCATCGCTGGATCTATGACAAGCTGGCGGTCGCCCTGTCGCAGGGGCTGGAGGCCGCGCCGCACGGCGTGATGCCGCCGGCGTTCCCGGTGTTCTCCAAGCCGATCATGAACCTGCGCGGCATGGGCACCGGCAGCCAGGTGATCGCCTCGGCCGAGCAGTACCGCACGGCGCTGACCGCCGGGCACTTCTGGTGCACGCTGCTGACGGGCGCGCATGTCAGCACCGATGTGGCACTGGTCGATGGCGAGGCGCGCTGGTGGCGGCATACCACGGGGGCAACGGGCCCTGGCGGCACGTTCGATCACTGGCTGATACACGCCGAGGCGATGCCCGAGATCGAGGACTGGTGCGGCGCCTGGGCCCGGCGGCATCTTTCCGGCTTCACCGGCATGGCGAATTTCGAAACCATCGGCGGACGCATCATCGAGGCGCATCTGCGCTTCGCCGACCAGTGGCCCGATCTGTATGGTCCCGGCTGGGTGGAGGCGGTGGTTCGCCTGCATGTCACCGGCGATTGGGTGTATCCCGACGACGACCGCGTTGACGGTTACAGCGTGGTGCTGTTCGGCCCGCACGGCCCGCGCTATCGGCACCCTCCCGCGGCACTGGTCGACGAGGTGCGCGCGATGCCGGGCGTCTCCAGCGTGCAGATCACCTTCCACGAGGACAAGGCGCCCGAGCACCATGCGATGCCGCCCGGCGGCTTCCGCCTGGCGATCGTCAATTCGCTGACCCTGGATGCGGGCCGGAGGGGACGCGACGTGCTGCGACGCGCATTCGGGGTGAGGTGATCGCGATCGCAGGCGACCAACGGACCACGGTCTCCTAGTCAGATCGATGCACTACGTTCACAGTTCCAGCGATCGGTCAGGCCCGTATCCGAGGGGGAACTCTTTGTGTTCGACAGCCGATCATCCAACAACTTTCTCGACATATCGCAGTATCGGCGCATAAGGCCATGGGTGGAATAGTCAAGGACATTAAAGCGATGGCGGGCCCGCTCGGCCTTTGCAAGTCGTTCGGCAACGGTACTGGACAAGGCGGCCTCTCGCATCGCCAAGTGATCTCCCACAGGGACAAAGAAAACCTCGTCTTCGTCGAAGTACGTGGGAATGCCGCCGGTCCTGCTCGCGATGATCGGTACTCCCACTGACGCAGCATCCAGCGCTGAGGTAATCATTCCTCTTCTTGATTCGCACGAGAACCACGTTGTCATAAGTCGCCAGGTCGCTCTCGTTCAGACGCCAACAGACCACGGTCAGCCTGAACCGAGGGTCATTACCGAAAGCCGCAAGCAGCGTCTTCCAATCGCGCGTCCTATCGCTGCCCAGAGAAACGATGTTCAAATGGCTCCCCAGGGAGCACGGGATGAGGCGGAAGAGGAGCGAACAGCTCGGTGTTGGTCCCGAAATACATCAGTTCGGAGTGGAGCGCAGGCAATTCCCTCCTGGCTATAACGAGGCAATCCTCTGAATGAACCGTCATGACCGAAATACGTCCGCTCAAATAGCGTACAATCCCCTTTTTATACGTCCTCATCCTATCCCATTCATCCAACATCCGGACAACGTTGCAGATGATCGGCTTGCGTGGCAGTAACCGCAGGCAAAGAGGAAGGCGATAGCGAACCTCTCGCCCTCCGTAATTGTCCAGACGATATCGGCCTTCGCGATGCGCCGGCGGTTCGTCCAGGCATGCATGACGTCGAAGCCAAGCAATCGCATGACGGATGAGGAGAACCCGCCCTTCGCTCGGCGAGGCGCGTCGCGGGCGAATATTACGTCAAAGCCCTGCTCCTCTGCCAGATGAAAGCCATAAGGTGTTTTGTCGGCCGGGGGGCCACCTTCCTCATACTGTTGCTTCCATTTGGTGGCATCGATGCTGTGGTACAGTGC
>JANWJK010000059.1 GCA_025452005.1 Acetobacteraceae bacterium
TCGACCTCGTCGAACACCAAGGTCGGCACGGGCGAGCCGGATGACAACACCACCTTCAACGCCAGCATGAGCCGTGACAACTCGCCGCCCGAGGCGATCCGCCCGAGCGGTCCCAGCTCCTGGCCCGGATTGGTGGCGATCAGGAAGCGCACCGCGTCCGTCCCCGCCGGTCCCCAGTCCGCCTCTGTCAGCGCGGCCACATCCGCATGGAAGCGCGCCTTGTCGAGCCGCAGCGGCGGCAGCTCCTTCGCCACTGCCCGATCCAGTCTGGCCGCCGCCGTCCGCCGCGCCGCGCCGAGCGCCGTGGCCGACTGCACATAGGCCTCGCGCGCCTGCCGTACCGCCTGCTCCAGAGCGACCACTTCGGCAGCCCCGGTCTCCAATGCCGCGAGTCGCGTGCACAGCGTATCTAGCAGCGCCGGCAGTTCCGTCACCGCCACCGCATGCTTGCGCGCCGCGGCGCGGAGCGCGAACAACCGCTCCTCGGCCTGTTCCAGCAGGCGGGGATCCGCGTCCGCCTCATGTGCGAGCCGCGTCAGGAAGTTTTCCGCTTCGGCCAGCGCCTCCTCCGCGCGCTCCAGCGCAGCGAGCGCCGAGCCTGCCGGATTGGCCGCATCCTTCTGGGTCGGCGAGACCAGTCGCTGCAACGCGCGGCATGCGGCACGCAGAGCCGCCGCGGGCGCGGCACTGCGCCGATCGCGCGGCGCCAGCTCGGCAAGCGCCGCCGCGATCGCCTCGGCATGACGCTCGCCCTGCTGGAGACGCTGCCGTTCCTGCGCGAGCCGCTCCTCCTCACCATCGCTTGGCGCCAGCGCGGCAAGCTCGTCCACCGCGTGGCGCAGCCATTCCTCATCGCGCTGTGCCGCCGCGATGGCTTCCCTCGCCGCCTCGAGCGCCGCGATCGCCTCGCGCCAGTCGCGCCATGCCGCCGCGGTTGCCTCGCGCAACGGCCGCGGCACACCGAACGCGTCGAGCAGCCCGGCGTGGCTCGCGACATCCGCCAGGCCGATCTGTTCGTGCTGACCCTGCACCTCGACCAGCAACGCGGCGGCACGCCGCAGCAACGCGATGCCGACCGGCTGGTCGTTGATGAACGCACGCGATCGGCCGTCCTTCGTCAGCACGCGACGGACCACGACCTCGTCCTCGGCCTCCAGCCCCAGCTCGTTCAACAGGACCGTGACCGGATGCCCGGCGGGGCGCGCGAAGCACGCCGTGACAGTCGCCTGTTCGGCACCCGTCCGCACCAGACCCGCATCGGCACGTGCACCCAACGCAAGCCCCAGACTGTCGAGCAGAATCGACTTGCCGGCGCCCGTCTCGCCGGTGAGCACCGTCAGGCCAGGGCCGAACGACAGGTCCAGCCGCTCGATCAGCACGACGTCGCGGATGGCAAGTGCGGTGAGCATGCGGCTACGCAGGCTGCCGCGGCGATTCAGAAGACCGAGTGCCAGGCGCGCGAGAAGAACCCGCGATCATCGGGTCTGCGCGGGGGCCCGGGCTGCTGCACCAGTCCGCTGTCGAACAGGTTGCTGTAGCTGTCCTCGTACCACTCGCTGCCCGGATAGTTGTAGCCCAGCACCGACGCCGTCCTTCGCGCCTGATCGCGCAGGCCGAGGATCAGATAGATCTCGGTGAGCCGATGCAGCGCCTCGGGCACGTGATTGGTGGTCTGATAGTCGTCCACCACGCGTTGGAACCGCCCGATCGCCGCTTCGTACAGGTGCTGGGTCTCGTACCAGCGGCCGATCTCCATCTCCTTGCCGGCCAGGTGGTCGCGGCACAGGTCGATCTTAAGCCGGGCGTCGCGGGCATAGGAGCTGTCGGGGAAACGATTGACCACCTCCTGCAAGGCGGTCATGGCCAGCTCCGTGCCGCGCTGATCGCGCTGGATGTCGGCGATCTGCTCGTAGTAGCAGAGCGCACGCAGGTAATAGGCATATCCCACGTCGCGGTGCGTCGGATGAAGCTGGATGAACCGGTCCAGCGTGGTGATCGCGTCGGTGTAGTGGTTCCGCAGATACTGCGTGTAGCCCTGCATGAGCTGGGCGTTCACCGCCCAACTCGAATAGGGATAGTTCTGCTCCACCAGATTGAACTGATCGGTCGCCGAGTCGTAGCGCTGCGCGTTCAGCGCATCGATGCCGTTGTTGTAGAGGTCCTCGACCGGCGCGACGGGTCCGGTGGCATCGGTCTCCTCTTGCTTCGATCCGCCGCAGCCGCTCAGCAGCGGCAGCAAGACGGCAAGGACGGGCGCCAGGCGCGAAATTCGGTGAATCGGTTCCATCGCGCCAATTATACCATGGGCCGCGGCGGCGCGAAGCGGCAGGACTACTCGGCGGCGAGCGAAAGTTGCACCGGCACGATCTCCTGCCAAGCCGAGCGGTCGGCGAACAGCGCCTGAAGCAGCCGGTGGTTCAGCGTGTGGCCCGAGCGATGCGCGGTGAACCGGCCCCGCAGCGGTGCGCCGGCGAGCGCCAGGTCGCCCACCGCATCCAGCAGCTTGTGGCGGACGAACTCGTCGGGCATGCGCAGGCCGGCGTGGTTCAGCACACGCGCCCGATCGACCACCACGGCATTCTCCAGACTGCCGCCCTGGGCGAGGCCGGCGGCACGAAGCTGGTCGATTTCCTCGGCAAGCGCGAACGTGCGGGCGCGCGCCAGTTCCTGGCGGAAATTCTCCGGAGTGAGGCGAAGCGACAGGGCCTGCCGTCCGATGGCGACGGCGGGAAAGTCGATCGACAGCGCCATGTCCAGGTATGGCCTGCCGGGAACCGGCGGGCGCAACTCGGAAAACGCATCGCCATCGCTCACCCGGACCGGACGCAGGACCTCGATCGCGCCACGCGGCGCGTCCTGTGCCACGACGCCGGCGCAATCCAGCAGGAAGACGAACGGCGACGACGAACCGTCGAGGATCGGTGGCTCCGGCCCATCGACCTCGACCACCGCATTGTCGATGCCGCAGCCGGCCAGCGCCGCCATCACGTGTTCGATCGTCCCGATCCGGGCATCGCCATTGGCGAGCACTGTCGCGAGCCGGGTCTCGACCACGCGATCGGCACGCGCCGGGATGTCCAACCCGAGGTCGGTGCGCCGGAACACGATCCCATGGTCGACAGGGGCGGGCCGGAACGTCAGGCCGACGCGGATCCCTGAATGCAGGCCGACGCCGACACAGCTTATCGGCGCCTTCAGGGTCTGCTGGCACCACGTGGTTGCGTCGGTCGTCCGACTCTGCGGCAGGCCATCCATGCCTTTAGTCTGTATGTCCCGCTGTTGCCCTTGGCCAGTCAATGTTTGTTTCTGAGTGTGTCCATTTAAGACGTTGATTCTAAGGGTTTACCATTGGCACGACTCACGATGACTGCCGCCGCAGGAAGGCGGGGATGTCAAGCCCGACCTCCTCACCCGCGGTCTGGCGCATGGAGACGCGCGGCGGTTCGATGCGGGTCTCCGGGATCACCGGGTCGGCGCGGACCGGTGCCGGTTCGGCGGATGCCGCCGGAGCGTGGTGTTGGCGGCGACGCAGCCTGCCGGTGACTGTACTGAACAGGCTCGGCCTGGTGGATTCGGTGCCCGGTTGGACCGAAACTGGCCCTGACGGATCGGCAAACAGGCCGGAACGGGGTGCGGCCGGGGCTGGCCGCGACGCGATGACGGCCTCCGCCGCCACCGGTTGCGACATCGGCAAGGGTGCGGCGGTCGCCATCGTCTCCATCACCGCGGCCTCCGGCATCGCTTCCGCCACGGCGACCATCTGCGGCGGTGCGGCATGGCGCAGCGGATGCAGAGGCATCACCGGCGCGGGGCCCGGCATCGCGGCGGCCTGCAGCGGCATCGCGTGCATCGGCAACGGTATCGGCTGCGGCAGCGGCATGCCGCCACCGCCCACCGCCACCAGGCGCGGCTTGTCGCGCTCCATCTGCACCGGCGAATCGATGCCGGTCGCGACGACGGACACGCGGATGCGGCCTTGCAGCTCCGGATCGATCGCCGAACCGAAGATGATGTTCGCCTCCTCGTCCACCTCCTCGCGGATGCGGTTCGCGGCCTGATCGACCTCGAACAGCGTCAGGTCGTCGCCGCCGGTGATGTTGATCAGCAGGCCGCGCGCGCCGTTCATCGAGGTGTCTTCCAGCAGCGGATTGCTGATCGCCGCCTCGGCCGCGCGGATCGCGCGGTTGTCGCCGTCCGCCTCGCCGGTTCCCATCATCGCCTTGCCCATCTCCGCCATCACCGTGCGGATGTCGGCGAAATCCAGGTTCACCAGGCCGGGCGCCATCATCAGGTCGGTGACGCCACGCACGCCCATGTAGAGCACCTGGTCGGCCATCTTGAACGCTTCCCTCCAGGTCGTGCGTTCATTGGCCATCCGGAAAAGGTTCTGGTTCGGAATGACGATCAGCGTATCGACGTGCCGTTGCAGCTCCTCGATGCCCTGATCGGCGCAACGCGCGCGGCGCACGCCTTCGAAGCCGAACGGCTTGGTCACCACGCCGACGGTGAGGATGTTCCGCTCGCGTGCCATGCGCGCGATCACCGGTGCCGCGCCGGTGCCTGTGCCGCCGCCCATGCCGGCGGTGATGAACACCATGTGCGCGCCGTCGAGATGCCGCGCGAGTTCATCGGCCGCCTCTTCCGCGGCTGCCTTGCCGATCTCCGGCTTGGCGCCGGCACCGAGGCCCTGCGTGATATGCGGACCCAACTGGATGCGCCGGTCAGCGCGGCTGTGCATGAGTTGCTGCGCGTCGGTGTTGGCGACGACGAACTCGACGCCCTGTAGATTCGCCACGAGCATGTTGTCGACCGCATTCGTTCCGCCGCCGCCGACGCCGATGACGGTGATGCGCGGACTGAAGTCCGTATGCGGTGTCTGCGGGATGGTGAGATTCAAGGTCATAGCGACTTCTCCCCCAGTCGTGCCGAGTCGTTTGCGGTGGTGTTACGCCACAAGCTTCGATTCGTGCCGCGCATCAGATGCGCTCCTTCAAAAAATTGACGACGCGACGGATGAAGCCCGCCGGGCGTTCGGCCTCCAGGTCGATGTCGTGCATGGCGCGCCCGTCGCCCGCGGCCCATGCCAGCAGCCCGGCGGCAGTGGCGAAGGCCGGACCCGATGCAGAGTCCGGCAGCCCGCGCAGCGCGCTCGGACGGCCGAGCCGTACCTGCTTGTTGAGGATGCGCCCCGCCAGTTCGCGTGCGCCGGCGAGTTGGCACGCACCACCGGTCAGCACGACGCGCATCCCGGCGGCACGCGTAAAGCCCGAGCCGTCGAGCTGCTGCTTCACCATCTCGAAGGTCTCCTCGAGGCGCGGGCGGATGATGTTCACCACCATGCTGCGCGGCATCTTCACCACATGATGCTCGTCCTCGCCGACCAGCGGCACCGGCAGCATCTCGCGCTCATCGTCCGGACAGGACTGCACGTTGCCATAGAGCGCCTTCAACCTCTCGGCGTGCACGACAGTCGTGGACAGCAGCCGCGCGAGATCGTTGGTGACGTGCACGCCGCCGACCGGAAGCTGCGCGGTGTGCAGCAACTGTCCTTCGGCGAACACCGCCATGCCCGTGGTGCCACCACCCATGTCGATCACCGTGGCGCCGAGTTCGCGCTCATCGGCGACCAGTGTCGCCAGGCCCGACGCCATGGGTGCAGAGACCAGTTCGCCGATGTCGAGATCGCAGCGCGCGATGCAGGCGCCCAGCGAGCGCAGCGCTGTCGAGACTGCATCGACGACATGCAGCCGCGCCGTCAGTTCCTCACAGAACAGGCCGCGCGGATCGGCAACGCCGTCGGTTCCATCGACCGTGAAGGTAAGCGGCAGCGCGTGGATCACCTCGCGTCCCTCGACGCCGGCGCGGCCCCTGCCCTCGTTCACCACGCGGCGGATATCGGACTCCTCCACCGCGCGTCCGCCGACCGGCCACTGCACGTTGAACAGCCGTGATTCCGGTTGGCCGCAGGTGAGATTGACAGTGACGGAGCGAAGCCGCGTATCCGCCATGTCCTCGGCCTGGCCGACCGCGACACGGATCGCCGTCTCGGCCGCCTCCAGATCGACGATGCCGCCACCGCGAACGCCGCGCCCTTTTTGCCAGCCGAAGCCGAGTGCGCGGAGCGAGCCGTCGCTTTCGGTGCGGCCGATCAGGCAGACGATCTTGGTGGTGCCGATGTCGAGCACGCCGAACGGACCGGTCCGGCCATGCCGCTGACGCACCTGCTCGTCCAGATCGTGCGGCGGCGGCAGCACGCGGCGCGACATGTCATTCATGTTGGCTTCTTCTCGTCCGGTCGCGGGCGCAGCACGAGGCGGTCGCCGAGGCGCATGTCGATCGCAGCGAGCGGGCGATCGAGCAGCGCGTGCTGCTGCTGAAGCTGCATCAGCCGATCGAGCGCGACGATCTCGTGGCCCTCGGGCAGCATCACATCGGCGCCGTTGTTGAGCCGCAGGTTCCAGCGTCGTTCGCCGACACGCACCGCGGCGATCACGCGCTTCTGGAGATCGGGACGGTCGGTGAGCGCGTCGACCAGCATGGCAGCGGCCGCGGGAGCACCGGGACCGACGACAAGCGGAAGCTGGCGGAACTCGGCGACGTTCTGGTTGGCGACGAGTTGGCCGTTGCGGTCGATCAGCACGAACTTGCCCTGGTTCTGCCAGATGGCGAACGGACGGCGCTCCTGGAGGAACAGGACGACGGTGCCGGGCAGCCGGCGTTCCACCGTGGCGTGTTCGACCCAGGACAGGGTCTCCAAGCGCTGGCGCGCCAGCTCGACCGAGAACCCAAGGATCGGATCACCGATACTCACCCCGAGTGCTGCACGGAGCAGCGGTTCCGGCGTGTTGGCGCGGCCCTCTATCACCACGTCGGTGACTCGCAGGCCCGCGAAGGCCGTGGCGCCGCCGAGACGTTCGCGCAGCGTGGCGAGCGTCCCCCCCGGTGCGGACGAATGCACCGCAATCACGCCAAGCAGCACCACCAGTGCGGCGAAGCCGATCCAGCCCGCCGGACGGATCAGTCGCTTCTGGCGGCGCAGCAGCAGCTTCCATCGGCCTGGCCGATCCTTCACCGAGCTGCGCGGACCACGGGCTACGCGCGACACGTCGCGTTCTCCACCATCCAGGCACAGAGCTGCGAGAAGTTCATGCCATGATGCGCCGCCTGTTCAGGCAGCAGCGATGTCGGCGTCAGGCCGGGTTGCGTGTTGATCTCCAGCAGCACGAGGCGACCGGGTTCTCCGGACGTGTCGTCATAGCGGAAGTCGCAGCGTGTCGCGCCGCGGCAACCAAGCGCGCGATGCGCGGCGAGGGCGATGTCCAAGGCACGATCGTACATCTCGGGATGCACCCGCGCCGGAATGATGTGGCGCGAGCCGCCGTCGGCATATTTTGATTCGTAGTCGTAGAACACGCCTGCGTCGGCAATGATCTCGGTGACCGCCAACGCGCGATCGCCCATGACGCCGACGGTGAGTTCGCGGCCGGGGACGTATTCCTCGACCAATGCGACCGTGCCATAGCGCCAGGCGCGCGCGACCTCGGCGCGGCGGTTGTCGCCGTTCCTGATGATCTCCACGCCGACCGAGGACCCTTCGCCGACAGGCTTCACCACATAGGGCAGCGGCAGCGGATCGGTCGCTTCCAACTCGTCGGTCGGCACCACGCGGCCGCGCGCGATCGGCAGGCCGGCGGCCGCGAACACTGCCTTGGCGGCGGCCTTGTCCATGGCAAGCGCGGAGGCACGAACGCCGGAATGCGTGTAGGGGATGGCGAGCCAGTCGAGCACGCCCTGGATCGCGCCGTCCTCGCCGAAGCGGCCGTGCAGCGCGTTGAACACGGCGTCGGGACGCGGGGTGAGTGCGGCGATGACGGACGCAATGTCTTCGCCCACCTCGATCGGGAGCACATCGAAACCCGCCTCGCGCAAAGCAGGAATCACCTGGAGACCGGATGCGAGGCTGACCTCGCGTTCCGCCGAGATACCGCCATACAGGACCGCGACACGGGTCATGTCACGGCCTCCGGCTTTCCCGCCGGCACGCCGATGCGGTGGATCTCCCATTCCAGCGTGACACCGGTCGCCGCGTGTACGCGGCGGCGCACTTCCTCGCCAAGACCCTCGAGGTCGGCTGCCGTCGCGCTGCCGGTGTTGATCAGGAAGTTGCAGTGCTTCTCGGAAACCTGCGCGCCGCCACGGGTCAGGCCGCGGCAACCGGCGGTTTCGATCAGTTCCCATGCCTTCATGTCGGGCGGATTGCGGAAGGTCGAACCGCCGGTGCGCGCCCGCACGGGCTGCGAGGCTTCGCGCGCCGCGCGGATCTCGGCCATGCGCGCGGCAATCACCGACGGTGCGCCACGCCGCGCGCGCAGCCGGGCGCGCACGACCACCGCACCGTGCGGCAGACGCGAATTTCGATAGGCGAAGGCGAGATCGGCCGCGGTAAGGCGGCGCTGCTCGCCGGTGCGCGTGACGATGTCCGCCCAGTCGAGGCACGACGCGATGTCGCCGCCGTAGGCGCCGCCGTTCATCACGACGGCGCCGCCGATGCTGCCCGGAATGCCGGAGAGGAACTCAAGTCCGGTCAGCCCCGCGGCGGCGGCATGTTCCGCGACGGTCACGTCGAGCGCCGCGGCGCCGGCGACGACGCCATCCGTCGCCACGGAGATCGTGCCGAATCCCCGTACCAGGCGGAGCACCACGCCGGGGAGTCCGGCGTCGCGGATGATCAGGTTCGAGCAGGCACCGATCACGTGCACCGGAATGTCGAGCGGCAGTGCGCGAAGGAAATTCGCAAGGTCGATCTCGTCCGCCGGCCGCACCAGCGCTTCGGCAGGGCCGCCGACACGGAACCAGGTGAATGGCCCGAGCGGTGCGTTCGCCTGCACGCGGCCGCGCAGCCGCGGCAGGGTCGCGATGAAGTCGGGGGTGCGGGTTGCGGGGTGTGTCATGCCGCGCTGCCCGCGATACGGCGGGCTTGCAGCGCCGCCACCTCGCCCGGCAATGCCGCCGCCCACTGCGTGATGTTTCCCGCCCCCAGGCACACCACGAAGTCGCCCGGCCGGGCGATCGCGAACACCATCTCGGCCAGCCGCGCCGGCGACGGCAGCGGCACCACGCTGCGATGACCGCGGGCACGCAGCCCATCGACCAGGGCATCGCGGGTCACGCCAGGGATCGGCGCCTCTCCGGCGGGATACACATCCGCGACGATCACCGTGCCGGCATCGTTCATGCAGGTGCAGAACTCGTTGAACAGCGAGTGCAGGCGCGTGAACCGGTGCGGCTGCACCACCGCGATCACGTCGCGCGCGCCGGCCTGCCGCGCCGCTTTCAGCACAGCGGCGATCTCCACCGGGTGATGGCCGTAGTCGTCGATGACCGTGATACCGCCAGCCTCGCCGGTCTTGGTGAAGCGCCGCTTCACGCCGGCGAACCCCGCGAACGCACTGCGCAGCGTGTCGTCGTCGATTTCCATCTCGACACCGACCGCCACCGCCGCCAGCGCATTCTGCACGTTGTGAGCGCCGAGCATCGGCAGCCGGTACGGCCCCAGCTTGCGCGAACGGTTGCGCGCGCGATCGGTGATCGTGACGTCGAAGGTCGAGCCCAGCTTGTCCGGCACCACGCGGTCGGCGCGCACATCGGCCTGCGGCGAGAACCCGTAGGTGACGATGCGACGATCCGACAGGCGTGGGATCATCTGCTGCACCGCCGGATGGTCGATGCACAGCACCGCGAAGCCATAGAACGGCACATTGGCGACGAACTGGTCGTAGCCGGCGACCATCGCCTCAGGCGTGCCCCAGTGATCGAGGTGCTCGGGATCCATGTTGGTGACGACCGCAATGATCGCGGGCAGGCGCAGGAAGCTGCCGTCGCTCTCATCGGCCTCCACCACCATCCAGTCGCCGGCACCCAGCCTGGTATTGGTGCCATAGGCGTTGACGATGCCGCCGTTGATCACCGTGGGATCGAGATGCCCCGCTTCCAGTACCGCGGCGATCATGCTGGTGACCGTGGTCTTGCCGTGCGTGCCGCCGATCGCGACCGACCACTTGAGCCGCATGAGCTCGGCCAGCATCTCGGCGCGCCGCACCACCGGGATCAGCCGTGCGCGCGCCGTCGCCACCTCCGGATTGTCCGCTCGCACTGCGGATGACACGACGACGACCTGGGCGTCGCCCAGATTGGCCGCGTCATGGCCGATGGCGACGGGAATGCCGGCCTCCTGCATGCGGCGGACGTTGGCGGAATCGGCGATGTCGCTGCCCTGCACCGCATAGCCCAGGTTGTGCAGCACCTCGGCGATGCCGGACATGCCGATGCCGCCAATGCCGACGAAGTGGATGGTGCCGATGGAGAGCGGCAATGCCCTCATGCCCGTGCCTCCTGACGCATGAGGTCCTCGACGAGATCGGCAAGCCGTGCCGCCGCATCCGGACACGCGATGCCGCGCGCCGCCCGCGCCGCGTGTGCAAGCATGTCCGGCGATGCCAGCAACGAGGCGAGGCAGTCGCGCAATACCTCGGGGCGAAGATCCCGCTGCGCGATCACCGATGCGCCGCGCGCCTCGGCCAGCGCGCGAGCGTTCGCCGACTGATGATCGTCGATCGCACCGGGGAGCGGCACCAGGATCGCCGGCCGGCCGGCAATAGCCAGTTCAGCCACCGTGGAGGCGCCGGCGCGGGCTATGACAAGGTGCGCCAAGGCAAGCCTCTCGGCCACATCCTGAAAGAACGGGGCCAGTTCGGCAGCGATGCCGGCAAGGTCGTATGCGGCACGAACGCGTCCGAGGTCCTCGGGCCGGCACTGCTGCACGATCGTTACGCGCGACAGCAGCGCATCGGGCAACGATGCCAGCGCCGTCGGCACGACATCGCTGAACACCCGCGCGCCGAGAGAGCCGCCGAGAACCAGCAGACGAACCCTGTCGGTGGGCGGCGCGTAAGGCAGCGTAGCAAGTGCGGCGATCGCAGGGCGCACGGGGTTGCCGGTGACCAGCGTCCCGACCTTCGGTACGCGGCTGGTCGCGGCGAAGCTGAGCGCCAGCCTGTCGGCATGACCGGACAGGAAACGGTTGGCTCGGCCAAGTACCGCGTTCTGCTCGTGCAGGATCACCGTCGGCCGACGGCGCATCAGCCGCGTCGCGAGCACAGGTGCAACGCACGGGTAGCCGCCGAAGCCGACCACCGCGGCGGCGTGTGTGCGGGCGAGAACCCGCCGCGCCTGAAGCACGCCGCCCGCCAGCGCCAACGTCGCCTTGCCGGCGCGCAGCGGACCGCGGCCGGCGATGCCGGCGCCGCTGATCACGAAGCGCTCGAGGCCGGCGAATACCGGGCTGCGCAATCCGCCCGAGCGGGCGTCGGTCATCAGCGCCACACGGCGGCCGCGCGCGAGCAGCTCGGTGGCGAGCGCTTCGGCGGGAAAGAAGTGACCGCCGGTGCCGCCGGCGGCAATCATGATGGGAAACGCGGCGGGGCCTCTCATGGCACGTCGCCATGATGCCGACGGCGCGTCAGCGCGAGCAGCATGCCCATGCCGATGGCGACCGCGAGCGCCGACGAACCGCCGTAGGAGATCAACGGCAGCGTCATCCCCTTGGTCGGGATGAGTTGCAGCGACGATGCCATGTTGATGAAGGCCTGCAGCCCGAAGCCGGTGACCAGGCCGGTGCAGGACAGGACGATGAAGAGGTCCTGCTCCTTCAACAGCCGCAGCAATCCGCGCAGCACGATGAAGCCGAACACGGCGATGATCATCAGGCAGACGATCATGCCGAACTCCTCGCCCGCGACGGCGAAGACGAAGTCGGCGTGCGCGTCGGGCAGCACGTCCTTCACGCGGCCCTCGCCCGGGCCGCGGCCGAGCAGTCCGCCATTGCCAAACGCCTCCAGCGCGGTGTGCGGCTGATAGTCGCTGCCGACCGCGCTGCCTGGATGCAGGAAGTTCTCCACGCGCTTCTGCACGTGCGGAAAGAACATGTAGGCGCCGACGCCGGCGAAGCCGGTGCCGATCAGCAGGATGCCCACCAGGAACAGGTTCAACCCGTCCACGTAGAGCTGGGCGAAGAACACCGCGGTGATCACCGCCAGCATGCCGACATCCGGCTGCGCCTTCAGCA
>JANWJK010000060.1 GCA_025452005.1 Acetobacteraceae bacterium
CGGAAATCGCCGAGGAGGTGCGCCGCCGGCCCATCGGCGCCGTCATCGTCGATATCTGCTGCGATCTCGGCATCGCGCCCGGCGACCTCGAACGAGGGTTCTGGGACGAAATCAACATCGCCATCATTATGTATGGCGGCAGCGGCGTCCGCTTCTTCAACGACCTGAGGAGGCGCTCGTCCGCCTTCCTCTTGGGCCACCTCTCCGATGGTGCGGACCCCGGATGGCCCACGGCACAGACGCGATTGCCGGTGCCCGCCACCGGCCCGCCCTGAAGTCGGACCCGCCATTGCCGTCAGAACCGACCGTTGCGCGGGTACCCCAGTCCGCCTTCTCGGCGCGAAGAAGAAATTTAACGCAAATGTAGGCAGATGCACGCGGATGCACGCGGATTAGGCGTGTGCCGCAGCATTCGCCCACGCCAGCGGGCCATATTCGTCGATAGTTGGCGCTGATGCGCCAAAGGCACGGATCCTATCTGCGTGCATCCGCGTGCATCTGCCCGCATCCGCGTTTGATTCTCCTCCTTTCCGCTGCGGCGGTTCAGCCTGACCCGCCGATTACCCCTCGCATCCCGCGGCGAACCCGCCTATCTGTGCGCCGCAGCATCCCTACATCCAGGCCCCATGCAGATTCGCAACGTCGCGATCATCGCCCATGTCGACCACGGCAAGACCACCCTGGTCGACCACCTTCTGCGGCAGTCCGGCTCGTTCCGCGACCACCAGCAGGTGGCCGAGCGCGCGCTCGACCGCAACGACCTGGAGCGCGAGCGCGGCATCACCATCCTGGCCAAGTGCACCTCGGTGGTCTGGCGCGATACCCGCATCAACATCGTCGATACCCCCGGCCACGCCGATTTCGGCGGCGAGGTCGAGCGCATCTTGTCGATGGTTGACGGCGTCGTCCTTCTGGTCGACGCCGCTGAAGGCGCGATGCCGCAGACCAAATTCGTGGTCGGCAAGGCGCTGGCGCGCGGGCTGCACCCGATCGTGGTGGTCAACAAGGTGGACCGCGCCGACGCCCGCCCGGACGAGGTGCACATCGAGGTGTTCGACCTGTTCGCCGCCCTCGGCGCAACTGACGCCCAGCTCGATTTCCCGATGCTGTACGCCTCCGGGCGGCAGGGCTGGGCCGATGCGGCCCTGGACGGTCCGCGTCGCGACCTGTCCGCGCTGTTCGACATGGTGGTGCGTCACGTGCCGTCGCCCACGGTGGCCCCTGACGCGCCGTTCGGGATGGTCGCGACGATCATGGAATACGACCCCTATCTCGGCCGCGTGCTGACCGGGCGGGTGGAGCAGGGCAGGGCGCGGATCAACATGGCGCTGAAGGTGCTGCACGCCGACGGCACCGCCGGCGAGACCGGCCGGATGACCAAGCTCCTGTCGTTCCGCGGCCTCGACCGCGTGCCGGTCGAGGAGGCGGAGGCCGGCGACATCATCGCCGTGGCCGGCCTGGCCGAAGCCACCGTGCCCGACACCATAGGCGCGCCGGAACTGACGGCGCCGCTCCCCGCCATCCCGGTCGATCCGCCGACACTTGCCATGACCTTCCGCATCAACGACGGCCCGCTGGCCGGGCGCGAGGGCAAGAAGGTCACCAGCCGGCAGATCCGCGAGCGGCTGTTCCGCGAGGCGGAAGGCAACGTCGCCATCAAGGTCACCGACAGCAACGAGACCGAGGCGTTCGAGGTCGCCGGCCGCGGCGAATTGCAGCTCGGCGTGCTGATCGAGCAGATGCGCCGCGAAGGTTTTGAACTCGCCATCGGCCGTCCGCGCGTGCTGACCCGCAACAACCCCGACACCGGCGCCCGCGAGGAGCCGATGGAGGAGGTGCTGGTCGACGTCGATGAACCCTATTCCGGCGTGGTGGTGGAGCAGCTCTCCCGCCGCAAGGGCGAGCTGCGCGACATGCGCCCCTCGGGCGGCGGAAAGCTGCGACTGACGTTCAGCATCCCGAGCCGTGGCCTGATCGGCTACCACGGCGAGTTCCTCACCGACACGCGCGGCACCGGGGTGATGAACCGGCTGTTTGCCGGTTACGGCCCGTGGAAGGGACCGATCGAGGGGCGGCGCAACGGCTCGCTGATCTCCACCGAGAACGGCGAGGCGGTGCACTACGCGCTGTTCTACATCCAGGAGCGCGGCACGCTGTTCGTGAACCCGGGGGAAAAGGTCTATGTCGGCATGATCCTGGGCGAGAACGCGCGCGGTTCGGACCTCGAGGTGAACCCGGTCAAGGAAAAGAAGCTCACCAATATCCGCGCCGCCGGCAAGGACGACGCGATGCTGCTGATCCCGCCGCGGCGGATGAGCCTGGAGCAGGCGATCGCCTATATCGAGGACGACGAGCTGGTGGAGGTGACACCGGGCGCGGTGCGGCTGCGCAAGCGCTTCCTCGACCCGCACCAGCGCAAGCGCCACGAGCGGCGCGCGGAAGCGGCCGTGGCGTGATCGTCACGATCCCCCTGGTGCCTGGCCACAAGCCCTTCTAGGCTGACGTGCCGATGACAGGAGGATCGCCATGAACGACCAGCCGATGACCATGCCCACGATGAAGGTCGCGGTCGCCAGCAAGGAGAACGCCAACTACGTCGCCGGTCGCCGCGCCTTCTTCAAATACCGCGACCTCGGCGTGACCGAGGGCACCAGCGGCTTCATGCGCGCCCAGGTCACGTCGGCCGAGCAGGGCATGTCGAAGCCGACCGGCTGGCATGTGCACAAGTGCCAGGCGCAGCTCGTCTACATGCTGAGCGGCTGGGTGGACCTTGTGTTCGCCGACCGCAAGGTGCGGATCAAGGCCGGCGATTCGATCATGATCCCGGGCAACACGCCGCACAACGAGACCGGCACGTCGGACACGTTCGAGCTGCTGGAGGTCTCGGTGCCGGCTGACATGGGCACCGAACCCTGCGACCCGCCGCCCGGGCATTAACCCGGGCGCAAACTGGTTCGGCCACGTTGGCGGGGTGACAACCAGACGCACTCCGCCCCGCCTCTCCGAAGAACCCGATCTTCTCGGCGCAGCACCCGAGGAGGCAAGCTCCGCGCTTGGTGCCGACGGCCACCGGCGGCGCATCCGCGAGCGGTTCCTGAAGGCGGGCCCTGAAGCGCTCGCCGATCATGAGATGCTGGAAGTCATCCTGTTCACCGTGCCGCGGTGCGACACCAAGCAGCGCGCCCGCGACCTGCTGGCGCGGTTCGGCAGCTTTGCCCGCGTGATCGCCGCGCCGGTTCCCGACCTGCTCGCCGTCGATGGCGTTGGAGAAGCCGCCGCCGTGATGCTCAAGCTCGTGCATGCCGCGGCGGTGCGCCTGATAAGCGCGGAGGTCGTCGGCAAGCCGGTGCTGAGCAATTGGGACAGGCTGATGGCCTATCTCAACGCCGAACTGTCGCGCGAGCTGGTGGAGCAGTTCCGCGTGCTCTATCTCGACAATAGGAACCGGCTGTTGGCGGATGAGGCGCAGCAGCGCGGCACCGTGAACCACACGCCGGTCTATCCGCGCGAAGTGGCCAAGCGCGCGCTGGAATTGCACGCCACGGCGCTGATCGTCGTGCACAATCACCCGAGCGGCGACCCGACGCCCTCGCGCGACGACATCGCAATGACCCAGCAGATCAAGGCGGCCGCGGAGGCGCTGTCCATCGTCCTGCACGACCACGTCATCGTCGGCAACGGGCGGTGGCTGAGCTTCCACCAGGAGGGGCTGCTGTAGCCGCTTGGCTAGTTGGGCCGGTCGCCCGCCAGCGTGATGCGCTGCATGATGCGGCGCCGGCCGGCGTAGTCGTTCACCGCATAGTGCTGCGCGCAGCGATTGTCCCAGATCGCCAGCGCGCCCGCGGTCCAGCGGAAACGGCAGGTGAACTCCGGGCGGATCTGGTGGCGGAACAGGTACTCCAGCAGCGGTGCGCTCTCCTCCTCGGTCATGCCGGCGAAACCGACCGTGTGCGCGCGGTTGACATAGAGCGCCTTGCGCCCGGTCTCGGGATGCGTGCGCACCGCCGGATGCTCGGCCACCAGCAGCTTGCGTGCCGCGGCGCTGCCGTCGGTGCGGATGCGGTCCTCGCGCGTTCGGCTGGCATCGGCCTTGGCTGAACTGGACACGCCGCGCAGGCCGGCGAGCAGTCCGCGCAGCTTCTCCGACAGCGTCTCGTAGGCGAGGTACTGGTTGGCGAACAGCGTGTCGCCGCCGGCGTCGGGCACCTCGCGCGCGACCAGCAGCGTCGCCATCGGCGGTTCCTCGAGGTAGGTCGTGTCGGAGTGCCACACGCCGCCGAAGTTGATCGTTTCGTGTTCCAGCTTGGTGACGTTGATGATCTCCGGGAAGCCGTCGATGCCCTTGACGAAGGGGTATTCGATCGCGGTGCCGAAGCGGCGCGCCAGCGACAGGAAGCGCTCGGGCGACAGTTCCTGGTCGCGGAAGAAGATCACCAGATGATCGAGCAGCGCCTGACGGATCGCGCCGACCGTGGCATCGGCCAGGTCACGGGCCAGATCCACGCCATGCAGTTCAGCGCCAAGTGCACCGGCGATTGGCCTGACCTCGAACGGCGCATTCCGCATGACGCTTCTCCCGATTGCGACGTACGAAGCCTAATCCAGCGGGCCGCTGTCGGAAACGGTTCTCGCCGTCACTGCGAGCGAAGCGAAGCAATCCCCATCGATGGAGATTGGCGCGTCGCTTCGCTCCTCGCAATGACAGGATAACCCGAACTATCGGCCATTCACCCGATCTCCCTGCCTCAAACGGCAGGTTCTTGTCGGGGACGGCCGGCTCCTGCTACAAACCGCACATGGTCTCCTCAGCGAACCATGTATGGCCGAGGCTGGGCGGCGGAGCGCCGCTCTGTTGTCGTGCGCGATGTCGCGAGCGGGGCTGAGCAAGGCTCAGCCTGCCGTTTTCCCCGTCACGTCAGTCTGCCCGGCCGCGTTCTCTCGGAGAGAGACATCATGCACACGCTTCATCTGCACAATAGCCTGACCCGCCGCAAGGAGCGGTTCGAGCCGCTCGATCATCAGCATGTGCGGATGTACGTGTGCGGCCCGACGGTGTACGACCTGGCCCATATCGGCAACGCACGCACCATGGTGGTGTACGACGTGATGGCGCGGCTGCTGCGGGTGCTGTACCCGCGCGTCACCTATGTCCGCAACATCACCGATGTGGACGACAAGATCAACGCGCGGGCGAACGAGAGCGGCGAGCCGATCGCCGCGATCACCGCGCGCACCACGGCGGACTTCCATGCCGACATGGCGGCTCTCGGGGTGCTGCCGCCGGATCAGGAACCCCGCGCGACGCAGCACGTCGGCGAGATGATCGAGCTCATCGAGCGGCTGATCGCCGCGGGCCATGCCTATGCGGCGGAAGGCCATGTGCTGTTCTCGGTGCCGAGTTTCGCGGCGTATGGACATCTGTCGGGACGCAGTCCGGACGAACTGCTGGCCGGGGCACGCATCGACGTGGCGCCGTACAAGCGGGATTCCGGCGATTTCGTGCTGTGGAAGCCCTCGACAGCCGATCTGCCGGGATGGGACAGTCCGTGGGGACGCGGACGCCCGGGCTGGCACATCGAGTGCAGTGCCATGTCGTGGCGCTATCTCGGCGAGACGTTCGACATCCATGGCGGCGGCACGGACCTGATCTTCCCGCACCATGAGAACGAACTGGCGCAAAGCCTGTGTGCGTTCCCCGGCAGCCGATTCGCGCGCTACTGGGTGCACAGCGGCATGCTGAACGTGAACGGCGAGAAGATGGCGAAGAGCACCGGCAACTTCTTCACCATCCGCGAGGTGCTTGCCGATGCGCCGGCCGAGGCGGTGCGGCTCGCGCTGATCCGCACGCACTACCGCGCGACGCCGGACTTTTCACAGGCGGCGCTGACCGAGGCGAAGCGCGAGCTCGACCGGTTCTATCGCGCGCTGGAGCGCTATCCGGATATCCCCGATGTCGATGTGCCGCCTTCGGTGATGGAGGCGCTGTGCGATGATCTGAACACACCGCTCGCGCTGTCGGCGATGCATGCGCTGGCGGATCGGGCGCTGGCGGGCGACTTCGACGCGGCCCGTGGCCTGCGTGCGGCAGGCATGGTGATGGGGCTGCTGCAACAGGATGCGCAATCCTGGTTCCGCGGCGGGGCGGACGATGTCGCCGCGATCGAGGTGGCGATCGCCGAACGCCTGGCCGCGCGCAAGGCGCGGGACTTCGCGCGTGCCGATGCGATCCGCGCAGAGTGGGCGTCCAGGGGGATCGCATTCGAGGACGGACCGCAAGGGACCACCTGGCGACGGGCCAACTGAAGGGAGACGGCGATGCTGCGTTGGGGTCTGCTCGGCGTGTCACTGCTGCTGGCTGCGCCATCGGCGCTGGCGCAGCCGATGCAGGGCATGCCGATGGGTTCGCCGCCGGCCGGCGAGGCGGCGTCCACCAAGGGCTACCGCGATGCCATGACGAAGATGGACCAGGGCATGGCGATCACCTATTCGGGCGATGCCGACAAGGATTTCGTCGCCGGCATGATCGCGCATCACCAGGGCGCGATCGACATGGCGCAGGTCGAGTTGCAATACGGCAAGGATCCGCAGCTCAGGAAGCTGGCACGCGGCATCATCGCCGCGCAGCGGAAGGAGATCGCCTTCATGCAGTCCTGGCAGGCAAAGCACGCGAAATGACCGGCCGCGACGGCGGCGCCGAACTTACGCCGATCGCAGGTGCGCCTGTCGTCATCCTGGTGCGGCCGCAGCTTGCCGACAACATCGGCGCCTGCGCGCGCGCCATGGCGAATGGCGGACTGTTCCATCTTCGCCTCGTCGCGCCGCGCGATGGCTGGCCGCAGGAGAAGGCGTGGCGCAATGCGTCGGGCGCCGACCGCATCCTCGGTGCGGCGACGGTGTTCGCGTCGGTGGCCGATGCGGTCGCCGACCTGCATCGCGTGTTCGCCACCTGTCCGCGGCCGCGACACATCGTCAAGCCGGTGCTGACCGCGCGGGGCGCGGCCGTCGAGTTGCGTGAGATCGGCGCGCGCGGCCTGCGCGCCGGCGTGCTGTTCGGTCCGGAGCGCGCCGGCCTCGACAACGACGACATGGCGCAGGCGGATGCGCTGGTTCGCTATCCGCTCAACCCGGCGTTCATGTCGCTCAACCTGGCGCAGGCGGTGATGGTGCTGGCGTACGAGTGGTGGACGGCGGGTGACGGGACGCCGCCGCGCGAGCTGATGACCAACGAGACGCAGGTCGCGACCAAGGCCGAACTGGAGAACTTCCTCACTCACCTGGTCGATCAGCTCGATGCGTGCGGCTTCCTGCGCAACCTGCCGAAGCGGCCCGGCATGGTGCGCAACATCCGCCACTTCTTCCAGCGCGGCGAGGTGACCGAGCAGGAGCTGCGCACCCTCCACGGCATCGTCACCGAGCTCGCGGTCGGGCGCCGCCAGATGGGGCGCCTGGAAGACGCGGAATAGCTGCAGCCGCAGCTGCCGCTACAGCACGAAGCGCTGCGACGGCACGAAGGGCGGCGGTTCCACACCCAGCTTCGCCTGGGCATACAGCGTGCCGGTGAACTCCAGGTTGGCAGCCGGATGGTTGCGCATCGCGAGCAGGTCGCGGAAGAACCGTTGCAGCGCGCCCGCGGCCTGCATCGTGCGGCCGCCGTTCACGGCGACGAGGTCATGGATCGCGTCGGTGCAGCTATGATGCGCCAGCGCCGCCTCATAGAGCGCCTGAACGCGGCGCTCATATGGGATCGTCTGCCCGGCCGCGAGCATCGCCCGCAGTTCCGTCCAGGTCGCACCCAGCCGTACCCGCGCCGTATCGGTTGCGATCAGAGCGCGCGCCAGCGGCCGGTTCACCGCGGGATCGCGCGCGACCGGCGGCCCGCCATAGGCCGAGACGCGGCTGCGGTTGTTCTCGATGAAGGCATCGACCGCGCCAAGCGCGGCACCGATCGCCGGTGCGGCGATCGTGTAGCCGAACACCAGCCGCCAGGGCAGGCGAAAGAACGGGCGATCGTTGACGGCGAAGCCGGGATCGCGTCCGTGATGGACATCTATGATGCTGTGGGTGCGGTGCGCGGGAACGAAGGCACCCTGCACGACCAGGTCCTTGCTGCCGGTGCCCGCCAGCCCGGTGACGTGCCAACTGTCGTGGTCGATCGTGAAATCCCGGCGCGGCACGAGGAAGGTGCGGAACTCGGCGCCGTCGCCCCGGTCCGGAACCACTCCCCCCAACAGCGCCCATCCGCAATGATCGACGCCGCTGGAGAAGTGCCAGCGGCCGGACAAATGGAACCCGCCATCGACCCGCCGGACCGAGCCGGTGGGTGCCAGGGACGACGACGCGCGCGCGTCCGCATCGTCGCCCCAGACTTCGCGCTGAGCCTCGTCGGCGAACAGGGCGATCTGCCAGGCATGCACGCCGACCACGCTCGCCACCCAGCCGGTGGATGCGCAGGCGGAGGCGATCAGCACCATGCCCTGGTAGAAGCTTGCGTGGTCCAGCTCCAGGCCGCCCCATTGGCGCGGCTGCATGGCGCGAAACACATCGGCATCGGTCAGCGCCTGGATGATGTCGTCCGGGACGCCGCCCGCCCGCTCTGTCTGGCCGGCGCGCGCACGGAGCTCCGGCAGCAGGGCGGCGATGCCGGCAATGAAGCTTTCCGCGTCCGCCGCGGGGACGGCGACCTGTTCGGTAAGAGCTACGTCCGGCATGGATGCCTCCTTTGCCCCGGCTGTCCACTCGGCAGGGCAGCGTGGATACTCTACGCAATTTCCGCAACATTCATGTGGCGCGATTCACCAGGAGCAGCCGATGCTCGAACTCGTCACGCTGCGTGCCCGGCCCGACCTGCGTCCGCAGCTCTTTGCCGGAGCGCTCGAAAGCCTCTGGCCCGAATTCATGCAGCGCGATCCCACGGCAATGTTGTACTTCGCCGACGCGCATCTCGACTGCTATCTCGATACCGCGTTCGCCATCATCGACCCCGTGGCACCCGACGCGGCTGTGGGCAGGGCGTTCGCGGTGCCGTTCGTGTTCGAGGACCTGCCGGATCGGACGGAGCTGCCGGACGCCGGCTGGGACGGCGTGATCCGCTGGGCGCATCGCGACCGGACGCTCGGGCGGACCGCCAACGCACTCAGTGCGCTCGAGATCACGCTGCTGCCGGAGCGTCGTGGGCAGGGTGCATCGCGCGTCATCCTCGACGCGATGCGCGACCACGCCAGGAGCCTCGGCTACCGCCACATGTTCGCGCCGGTCAGGCCGACGGCGAAACACCTGGAGCCGTTCACGCCGATCGGCGACTACGTGCGACGCCGCACCGTCGAGGGCCTGCCTACGGACCCCTGGCTGCGCGTTCACGTCCGGGCGGGCGGCGACATCGTCAAGGTGGCGCCGGCGAGCATGGTGATCGCCGGCAGCATCGCCGAATGGAGCCGCTGGGCATCGATGCGGTTTACGGCTTCCGGCCAGATCGCGGTGCCGGGCGCGCTCGTGCCGGTGCACGTGTCGCTGGGGCAGGACCACGCGGTCTATGTCGAACCCAACGTCTGGGTTCGTCACTCGATCGGCTGACCGCGCCGGGTCAGCGCGTGCACTCGATCACGACGGTGCCGACCTTGTCGCCGCGTTCCACCGCCTCGTGCGCCGCCGCGGCCTGATACAGCGGGAACCGCGCGGCGACCGACAGCATGCGCTGCCCGCCGGCGATCCAACCCGCGATGTCGGTCTGCGCCCGCTTGCGCGCCGCCGGTCGCGTGCCGGGCAGCGACATCGGATACAGCGCGACATTCCGCTGCATCAGGTCGCCCACCGGCAGGCGCGGCGTCCGGTCGCCGTTCGAGGCATAGATCGCGATGCTGCCGTTGGCGCGCACGCACCGCGTGGTCGCCGCGAGGTTGCCGCCGAAATCGACGTCCACCACGTGATCGACGCCTTCACCGCCGGTGATGTCGCGCACGCGTGCCGCGACATCCTCGCTGCGATAGTTGACCACGTGGTCGGCGCCGCCGGCGCGGGCGCGTTGGGCCTTGGCGTCAGAGCTGACGGTGGCGATCACCGTTGCACCCGCCCACTTCGCCAGTTGCACCGCGTAGTGCCCGACCGCGCCTGCCGCACCGGTGACCAGCAACGTACGCCCCTGCACCGGACCGGCGACGAACACGCAGTAATGCGCGGTCATGCCGGGGACGCCGAGCGTCGCACCCTCGGCGAAAGATACGTTCTCCGGCAGCGGCGTCACGAGATCGGCGTTCAGCGCGATGTATTCCGCCGCGGTGCCCATCCAGCGTCCGTTGCGCTGACCGTTGTAGAGCCAGACCCGCCTGCCCACCCAGCTCTGCGGCACCATCGTGCCGACATGATCCACCACGCCGGCGCCATCGCTGGCGGTGACGACGCGCGGATACTCCATGGCGGGCGTAGGGCCACGACGGCGATAGGTGTCCGACGGATTGACGCCGGCGGCTTCGAGCTTCACGCGGACCTCGTAGCTGCCTGGCTCCGGGGTCGGCAGTTCACCGCACACCAACACGTCACTCGCCGGTCCTTGCCGGTCGTACCAGACGGCGCGCATCATCCGGCCTCCTCGATCGTTGGGAACTTGAGGGTGGACCAATGAGCGGACAACGCAAGCCGGTGCTGAGCGGCGGCTGCCAATGCGGCGCGGTGCGCTACGCCCTCTACGCGGAACCGGACCGGGCCGGCATCTGCCATTGCCGCATGTGCCAGAAGTCGGTCGGCGGGCCGTTCGAGGCATGGGCGAACGTTCGGATGGACAACTTCGCCTGGACGCGCGGCGCGCCAGCCACGTTCCGCAGCTCCTCGGCTGCCGAGCGTGGCTTCTGCCCGCGCTGCGGCACGCCGCTCTTCTTCGCCTATGTCAAGCGGCCGGAATCGATCAGCGTGACGATCGGCAGCCTGGACACGCCCGCTTCGGTACGCCTGACGCAGGTGGACGGCAGTGAAAGCCGCCTGACGAACTTCGATCCAGCAGCGCTCGCCGCCCTGCCGCAACGCGCAACGAGCGAGGGCAGCGCGCCCGAGGATTTGGCGCGGATCACGATCTACCAGCATCCGGACCACGACACGCCGATGGAATGGCGGCCGTCCGGGGCATAGAGCACGCGTTCAATCTGCTGATCGCGCCGCGTGCTTGCCCGGCTCGCTCTCCAGCTTCTGTCGCGCCGCATCGAGTGCGGCCTGCTGTTCCGGGCCGAGCGGCGCAATCCTGAGGTCCAGCGCCTCGAGTGCCTCGATCATTGCGGCGACAACGATGAACCGCGTGAACCACTTGTTGTCCGCGGGCACCACGAACCACGGCGCATGCGCCGACGCGGTGGCAGCGATGGCGTTCTCGTAGGCGGCCTGGTAGTCGTCCCAGTAGGCGCGCTCGGCCAGGTCGCTGGCGCTGAACTTCCAGTGCTTGTCCTTCTCCTCGAGCCGTTCGAGGAAGCGGCGCTTCTGCTTCTCTCGCGAAACGTTGAGGAAGAACTTGAGCACCACCGTGCCCTGCAGGGTCAGATAGCGCTCGAAGCCGGCGATCGACTCGAGCCGCTGCTGCCACAGCCGTTTTCCCAGCAGCTCCGGCGGCAGGTGCTGCCGCGCGAGTGTCTCGGGGTGCACGCGGACCACGAGCACCTCTTCATAGTGGCTGCGGTTGAAGATGCCGATGTGGCCGCGCGGCGGCAGAGCGCGGTTGGCGCGCCAGAGGAAGTCGTGTGCCAGTTCCTCGGGCCCCGGCGCCTTGAAGCAGGTCACCTGCACGCCCTGCGGGTTCACCCCGGACATCACGTGCTTGATGGTGCCGTCCTTGCCGGCCGCGTCGATCGCCTGGAGCACGCACAGCACCGACCATTCGTTCTGCGCGTAGAGCCTGTCCTGCAATGCGGCGAGCCGATGCACATCGCGGGCGACGATCAGGCCCGCCTGCGGCTTGCTCAGCAGATGGCCCGCCGTGTCGGCGGGATCGTAATCCCTCAGCCGGAAGCCCTTGTCGGAAACCACGCGATAGCGGTCGAGGATCCGCCGCATCTGCCTGCGGGACAGGTGCGGAGCGATTGCGGCGTCGGTCCTGGCGTCCATGAGCGGTCTCCTTGGCAGCGAACATGTCGCGCCCAAATGAAAATCGAGGCGTCCCCCTGGAGCGGCGCTTGCCCAGGCAGGTAGGCGCGGGTGACAATGCAGTGATGCAGCCGCGGAATGTCCAGTCCTCGATCGAGCCAGGCGCGCGTTCGGCTGAACCGCGGCGGTCTGCCGGCCCGGCGTTTGCCGCGCTCGACCTCGGCACCAACAACTGCCGCATGCTGGTGGCAGCGCCGGCGGGCGACGGGTTCCGCGTGCTCGACAGCTTCAGCCGCATCGTCCGGCTGGGCGAGGGGCTGCACCGCACCGGCGAGCTCAGCCCCGAAGCCATGGAGCGGGCGCTGTCGGCCTTGCAGTCCTGTGCGTCGCGGCTGGAGCGGCGCCCGGTCCGCCGGGTGCGCGCCATCGCCACCGAGGCGTGCCGGCGGGCGGCCAACGGCGGGGCATTCCTTGACCGGGTGAAGCGCGAAACGGGGCTGGAGATCGGCGTCATCTCGTCACGCGAGGAAGCCGAGCTGGCGTTGGAAAGCTGCGCGCCGCTGCTCGCGGGCTGGGGGCGGCGGGCGCTGCTGTTCGACATCGGCGGCGGCTCGACCGAACTCGCCTGGGTGCGGATCGATCCGGGCGGACGACCGGACCTGATCGGGTACGACTCGCTGCCGGTCGGCGTGGTGACGCTGGCGGAGCGGTTCGGCCAGGCGGGGTTCGAACCCGCGGGGTTCGAGACGATGGTGGACGATGTCGCGGCGCGGCTGGCGGCCTTCGAGGCGGTGCACTGCATCAGGCGCGAGATCCGCGAAGGCGGGGTGCAGTTGCTGGGTACCAGCGGAACGGTCACCACGCTGGCCGGGGTCGCGCTGGGGCTGTCACGCTATCGCCGACCGCTGGTGGACGGCACCGTGCTCACCGCCGAAGCCGCGGACGAGGCGCTGGCCGACCTGCGGGCGCTGGGGCGGGCAGGTCTCGAGGCGCATCCCTGCGTCGGGCCGGACCGGGTGGACTTCGTGCTGCCCGGCTGCGCGGTGTTCGCGGCGTTGGTGCGGCTGTGGCCGGCGCCGCGGGTGATCGTGGCGGACCGCGGGCTGCGCGAGGGCATGCTGCTGCGCATGATCCGCGCCGACCGCAGGCGCCGGTGAAAGGCCGCAAGGCAGCGGCACCGCGCGGGCTGGCGGTGGCGGTGCGGACGGCGAAAGGCCGCAGCGCCGCCTCGCAGCGCTGGCTGGCCCGGCAGCTGAACGATCCCTACGTGGCGGCGGCGAAGCGGCAGGGCTTCCGCTCGCGTGCCGCGTTCAAGCTGGCGGAACTGGACGAGCGGTTCCGCCTGATCCGGCGCGGATCGCTGGTCGTGGACCTGGGTTCCGCACCGGGTGGCTGGACACAGGTGGCGGTGCAGCGCGGCGCGGCGCGGGTCGTGGGGGTGGACCTGCTGGCGGTCGATCCGGTGGCCGGCGCGGCGATGCTCCAAGGCGACTTCACCGAGCCCGCGGTACAGGAACGGCTGATCGCCGAACTGGGCGGCAAGGCGGACCTGGTGCTGTCCGACATGGCGCCGAACACCACCGGACACGGCGCCACCGACCACCTGCGCATCGTGGCGCTCGCCGAGGCGTCGTTGGCATTCGCGCTGGACGTGCTGGCGGACGGCGGCGCGTTCGTCGCCAAGGTGTTCCAGGGCGGCGCCGAGAAGACGATGCTCGAACGGCTCAAGCGCGACTTCTCCGCCGTGCGGCATGCCAAGCCGCCGGCGAGCCGCAAGGAGTCGAGCGAACTTTATGTGGTGGCGACCGGCTTCCGCGTCACTCGAGAGTGAGCGGCAGGCCATCGAGGTCTTCGGTGCGCTCGACCTTGATCAGGACCGCGTAGCCTTTCTTCTCGGGATCGCGGTCCTTCTCCGGCTGCACCAGCTTGCGCCACACTTCGTCGTACTGCGGGCCCGACTTCACCACTTTGGCGGTGCCGTAGAAGCGGGCGATACCGCCCTTCGGCAGCACGCCGTCGGCGCGCAACTGCGGCTTGCGGAAGTACACGGTGACCTTGGTGCCATCGTGCAGCGCCGCGTTGGTCGAGCCCTTGCCGCGCTCCCACAGCGCGATGTGGTCATCGTCGAGCACCATGGTGCTGCCACGTGGGGTGATCTGCGCATAGCCGTTCGGCAGGGCGGTGCCCACCAGGCAGACGTGCTCGGGGAAGGCGCTGTTGATATGCGGCTGCAGGGTCTTGGGGATCGATGCCACGGTGTCGTTCTCCTGGGATGCTCGGTGACGCTACGCCACCTTGGGGACGAACGGGCGGCTGGTAAAGTGCTCGTCGCCGGAGGCGAAGTGCACGTGGTAGCGGTCGACGGTACCGTTGTATATACGCCTGTAGTGGCAAATCAGCGTCCGGCGGCGGCGTTGTGATCCCGACGGTTCAGACCCGGACTATGCTGTCATTGCGAGCGAAGCGAAGCAATCTCCATGGGGATTGCTTCGCTTCGCTCGCAATGACAGTGGGAAGGTGGGCAACCAACGTTGGAGCCGACGATCGTCACGTTTCTGATGGTGGCTCACCGGTAAGACCTCCGACGACGCCGATCGCTAGTCGCACGACCGTTGTCATTTCCCTTTTGCCGCACGCTCGCGTTTGGTGTTCCGAAAGTCGACAACCTTCTGTTGCCCCGCGGCCTGGCGTCTCCGCGCGGCGGCGATCGCCTGGTCGAGTTCCGCGACGTTGTAGGGTTTGCGCAACACCGTGAATTCCGTCGCGGCCTGCGCGGCGGCGTCGCTGTATCCCGTGGCGAGCACGACCAG
>JANWJK010000061.1 GCA_025452005.1 Acetobacteraceae bacterium
GCTTCATGGGCGGCCCCGGAGAAACCCAGATCGAGGCCGACCGCCGCCAGATCGGCGAGCGCATCGTGCGGCTGCGCAAGGACCTGGAGCAGGTGCGCCGCACGCGCGGGCTGCACCGCTCCGCCCGCCAGCGCGTGCCGTTCCCGGTGGTCGCGCTGGTCGGCTACACCAATGCCGGCAAGTCGACGCTGTTCAACGCGATGACCGGCGCCGAGGTCGCCGCGCGCGACCAGTTGTTCGCGACGCTGGATCCGACGATGCGGGGCACGCTTCTGCCGTCGGGGCGGCGGGCGATCCTGTCCGACACCGTGGGCTTCATCGGCGAGCTGCCGCACGAGCTGGTGGCGGCGTTCCGTGCCACGCTGGAAGAGGTGGCCGAGGCCGATGTGATCCTGCACGTGCGCGACGCGGCGCATCCCGACAGCGCGGCGCAGCGCGCGGACGTCGTGGCGGTGCTGGAGGACATGGTGGCCGATGGCGCACTGGACGCGGACTGGCCGTCGCGCACCATCGAGGTGCTCAACAAGGCCGACCTGATGGGCGGCGTGGCGTTCGTGCCGTCGCGGTCAGGGGCGGTCGCGGTGTCCGCGATCACCGGCGAGGGGCTGGCCGCGCTGGAGGCGGCGATCGACGCGCGCATCGCGGCGGCGATGGAGCTCGCGGACTACGCGATCCCGCTGGGGGACGGCGCGCGGCTGGCCTGGCTGTACCGGCACGGCGAGGTGGTGGACCGCCACGACGCCGATGCCGAGACGCGCGTGACGGTGCGGCTGCTGCCGGCCGACCGCGCGCGGTTCGAGCGGCAGCCCGCGTCCGGCTGATCAGGCGGCTTCCTCGTCGTGCGGCCGGTTGCCGATCGAGCAGCGCACGCGCCTGATCGTCCAGCCGGGATGCTGTTGTTGCCATTGCGGCATCATCACCATGCCTTGCATCTGGCAGGCCGAGATGCCGACGAACGGCCGTTCGACCGGGATCGTAACGTGGCAGGCGCCGCCGGACAGCGCGCAGATCAGGAACGACAGGTAGACGGGCATGCTTCCGGGGCCTTCGCGGTCATTCGGCTGGCGATACGCTGTTGCGGACGCGCGTGTCCAGGTCATTTCGGCTGCAAACGTTCGTTACAATAGCGGTCAGGTTGTGCCGCGGTGGCGGACCGTCGCGTGGCAGGCGAAATCCATGCGTGGAACGTGTTAATGGAGTCACTGCGCATGGGGCGGCTCGCCGTCATGCTGCGGGGAAACAAGAGGATGCGCCGATGAACCGCGACCTCATCAGGGGCGGAACAGGACTGCTGACGCCCAGGCCGCTCGATATCAAGGGCCGACCAGCAGACTGGAAATCCTATCGCGACACGGTCGCGGACTTCGTCCCGGACCCGATGATCCTGCGGGCAGGGGATGTTTTTCTCATGGGTCGCGAGCAGGCGTCGGGATGCTGCCGCAGGAGGCGGGCGGTGGGGGCCGGGTTTGGCAGGCCCTCGACAAGAATATCCACGGGATCCTTTGCTTTTTTGATCTCCTCGTGACTCGCGACCGCATCCCGCTCATCAACTACTGGCATACGTTTGGCGCCAATGTGTTCGAGAAGGAGCTCGGGGACCGAACCGTACGCGTGGCCGTCGACCGCGACTATTATGAGCACGTCAAGACGGGAGCCCTTGCCAACCTGCGCCGCTGCAAGACGTCGACACTGGGCATGGCAGCGGTCAGAGATGTGACGGACGAGCTCGACGCGTTCGGCTGGGAATGGGCGCCCGACCTCGATGGCGTGAAGGTCACCCAGGAGCGTCGGCCTATCGCACAATTCCTTCTGGGCGGATTTGTCTTCGGAGCCTACGCGCAGGTGAGCGGCACCGAGCACATCATTCAGAGCAAGCGTTCCCGGCTCTTCCTTGCCCTTTCCGCGCCGGATGGGGGCAAGCGGCCCTGGGCCTACGAGCGCGAGCAAAAGCTCTTCGAGAGTCTGCGGGACGCTTGTCGTACCGAAGCCCACGTGCGTTACGAGGAACTGCCTGCCGCACCATCGGTTGTCCCGTATCTGATGCTGCGCAAGCCCGCCGTCGGCACGCCGAGAGGACTCTTGAACGAAGTCCTGGAATTCCGCGACAGTCCGGACGGCAAGACCTATCGGCAGTGGTGGCAAGATCTGCGTGGCGGCCTGGCGAGAGGGCATGTCAATCCCGGAGCTGAACGCGACATCACCCGTGTAGTGGCGGAACTCAATAGGCGATTCGGAGTGGGAGCCATCAAGGCCAGCGAGACGCGATTGAGCTTTGAGGGGAGCGCTGAGGCTGCGATCACAGTCCCCTTGGCCGGATCGGTGAAGCTCGGCGGCAAGGTGAAGGTCGAGAACCTGCCGGTCCATTTGCCGCAGGCTGAGTGGCTGCGGCGTTTCATCGTTGAGAATACGACATTGCGTCAGGGACACAGCCGGGTTCTGTTGCGGCTGGCTATCGCGCAGAAGGAATACGAGAACTTCGTGTTGGGAGTGAGGAATCTCTGGGAAGCAGGATGAGGTCTACACCCTCTCCACATCCGGGCATTGACCTGGCGCAGCCGCGGACGTTCGTCGCCGCTACAGGTATCTCTGGTAGCGATCGGGACAGGGCAATCGCATTTGACCGAATGTCGTCGTACGGATGTTTCCCGACCAAAAAGAAAGCCTTCAACACGAAGGAAGACGCGGAGGACGCCTCGGGCCACGGAGGAAGCAGGAATGCGCTGCGCGCGAAGCGCTATCTCTTCCCTTCGCCGTGGCCCACCGTGGTCCTCGACCTTTCTCCGTGTTGATACCTTGCGGTGCCATCAACCGGCACGAGCGCCGCAGGAATATCCGTGATGTCAGGCTGCCACGGCAACGCGATAGCGCTGGCGATCGGCATGCCCCGGCCTATCCCCGCTCGGCGCGTTCGATCGCGCGTATGTCCATCGACCACGGCAACGCGGAGCGGCACCAGACCTGCCGCCGCGGCGCGGGGAATTCCGCACGCTGATCCAGCGCGCCGACACGCAGGCCATAGCTTGCGGGATTGGGCTCCGGCGCGGTGGCATAGACCGGGGTGCCGCAGTCCGGGCAGAACGCATGGACGCGGCGGTTCCCGCTCTCGGCGGTCTTGATGTAGGTTTTCGGCTGCCCACTGCGCAATACGAAGCTCCCCGGCAGGCTCGCCACGCTCGCGCGAAATGCCGTGCCGGTCAGCCGCTGGCAGTCGGTGCAGTGGCAGATCCTGACCTGGGCCGGATCGACCTCCGCCTCGTAGGTGATCTGTCCACAATGGCACTGCCCGGTGACTTTCATGTCCGTCTCCTGTTCGAAGGTTGACCAGGGAGGGCCTGAACGAGACGATGGTTCATTCAGGAAGCCAGGTGGTCCGCTTCTGTAGCAGACCTTCGACCTCCCGCAATGGAACGGCGAAGTCGGCCCCGGCGATGATATGCCCGTCTGTCGTCGACACCAGCTTAAGGCTGACATAGACCAGATCATAGGTCGCGGCGTAGGTGCCGATCACCAAGGAACAGGCCATCACCCAACGCCGCGAAGCTGGCGGTATCCGCCGCGGTCCACGTCGACATCGGTGCCGATGCCCCGATGACGATGCCCGGTATCGCCGCTATCGCCGCTGTGGTTCCCAGAAGTCCATCTGACGAACTCGACGTCCAGGTTTACCACCGTGGCGCCGTATGGCGATCGGGCGACTGTTCCCCCGGTCCGCAGGACGTCGGCTTCCAACTTGCTCGCTACCATGCGTGCGAAGGCAGAGTCCTGCGCCAGCACCTTCACGAATACCGGCTTTGGAGGTGCTGCATCCGCCGGTGCCGGCTGCCAGGGAGAGGGCAGCAGCCCGAGCGATGTCATCTGAGATGCGATGCGGTGTGCGACATCGTTCCAGTCGCGGATGGTGTTCTCGCTGCTTTGGAACGCCGGAGCCTTGAGCGTCACGGCCGGCTGATTGCAGCCGCCGAGAAGGCATGCGGCGACCGTTGCCGCCGGCCGGATCGATTTCGCTCTACAAAAGAAAGCGGAGGGCCCGAAAGCCCTCCGCACCCCGGTCGGCACGGCGCGTGCGGAGTTACTTCACCGGTTGCAGGAGAGTGGCGGCCCGCTCGGCGATCTTTCGACCGTACGCGGTTCCCTCTGCGGTTGCGTTGCGGAAGTGGAACCCGACAAGGACGCGGGAATAGCCGTTCTCGTTCGCCGCCTGGGTGAACGTTGTAAACGATCTCAGCACCGGCTTCGCATCATCGCAGGTGCTTCCGGCAGGCAACGCCACGCCGCAGTCCTGAAAGCTGATCTGGTCGGTGCCGAAGAACTGTTTCAGCACCTCGGCCCCCGCGCCACCTTCAATGGAATGGCCCGACGGATAGTCCTGGTCCGGCGGTGTCGGCAGCAACGGTGTCCAGGTCTGATCGCCGCCACTGTGGATCGCGGTGACCGGCCGCCAGTAGTTGTAGTGGTTCTTCCCGGAGACCATGGCGACGTAGCCATCGGCCAGCGCCATATTGAGCATGGCGAACAGCCGCGCGTTCTCCCACGGGTTCAGCTTCCTGTCGGTCGCGACGGTCCTGGCAATGCGACTCCATTTCAGCGGGGAGCTTTCCCACCAGAACAGGGCGATCTGGGTCTGATCGGGTGTGCGGGCACTGGGTGTGGTCTTGCCATCGCCGCCCAACAATTTCACTTCATCGAGGTCAGCCTTGAACTTCGCGTCGGTCACCGCGTAGGGCGGTCCAGGTCGGAATTGTGCGCTGTCCTGGAGCACGAAGGGAGTGACCTTTTCCCACGTCTCAAACGCAGTGAAGGGTAAGCCCGGCACGCATTGATAAGTTCCAGGCTGACCGGATGGCGGACAGTTCTTATTCAGGAATGGGCCGTCATTGCCATGGTCGCCGGCTCTCGCTTTGATGATCGCCGCCGCCGTTGCCTGTCCCAGTGCGACACCCTGCGTCTTGGCCGGTGAGTCGGGGATGGCAGCAAGCGCGGCAGTATAGGCAGCTTCGGTGCTGGCAACACCAGCATCGATGCACCCCGGCTTGAGCAATTCAGGCGGCAGTTGCTTGATAAGCGGCACCAGAACATCGTGCGCCGCCGCCGCCACCGCGGCATCCGGAGACGTCCCTGGTTCGGCCTTCTTGTCGTATGTATGCGGCTGGAACCGACGCTCGATCGCGTTCAACGCATCATGGATGGCGATGTGCATCATTGCGTATATACGAGACTCGTGGAACGGGTCGCCGTCGGGCGAAATGCATGCCTTTGTGGCAGCCGCGCCGGCGTTCGCGTTCCAGAGAATGACCGCATCGCCGGTCGGTGCCGCGACGGCACCGGAGGAGAGGGCTGCCACGAGGGCGGTGGCCGTGAATAAGCTGGTTCTCGCGTTCATCGCGTTCCTCCCTGTTTTCTTGGTGAAGATCGGCGCTCGCACGCCGTCGGGTCGGCCAGGTAGACTCGGCAAACTTATTGCTTGTTCGCCACCTTCAATGGTTGCATGCAGGTCTGCACCGTATAGGCGCCGATCTTCCAACCCATGTCGCTGCCGACCACCGTCGAGGTCCGATAGTGGAAACCGGCGTAAATGCGGGCGCCGGCAACCTCATCGTTCATGGCACGCAGGTTGGTGAACCTGTGGGTCACACCGGGTGCCGTAGGCGACGTCAAGGTGACCTCAGGGATATCGTCGGTTCCCAGCAGCGCAGCGATCGCGCCTGCCATCGCGCCGCTCAGTATACAGTGTGCGCAGGGATATTCCGGATGCATGGGCGTGCTGGCAATCGGCTGCCACGAGGGAACCCGCTCTGTCGCCGGATTATTGTCGATGTCACCATTGCGAATTGCCGTGACAGGACGCCAGAACTCATACTTGTACTTGGCATCGAACACCGCGATGATGGCGTCTGACTGAGCTGTCGCCACCACCGCCATGAAGCGCGCACTGTCCACCACCGACATGTTCTTGCTGATGACGATCTGACGGGGGATCGGCTGATAGATCGTCGGGCCGCCAGTTACCCAGAACAGCGCATCCTCGGTCTGTCGTGGCGTGCGTCTCGTGCTGTTCTTCTCGCCCAGGTCCTTGATCTCATTGTAGTCCTTCGCCCATTGCTCACTGGTCAGGGCGATGGGCGGCGGAGGCCGGAACTGCGACGGACTGGTCATCGCCCATGGCGGCATGTCGGAGTATTCCCAACTCACCGTCGGCATGGTCTGCACATAGACGCCGGGCTGGGTGACAGGCCGATAGGTGTTGACCTTATCCGCCCCATCGTTGGCACGGAGTGCCACCACCTGGAGCGCTGTTTCCTCGCCCAGCTTGACGCCACGATCCTTGGCTTCGCCATTCTCGATACCGGCCAGATACGCATCCAGCGCTTGCTTCACCTTGGCGGCGCTGTCGGGTACCATCTTCGTCAACGCGGTCGCGGCAGCAACAGCGGCGGCCGCCTGTTGCGACCTCCCCTGATCCGGTTTGGTGCCCAGCCTGTAAGATTCGTAGCGTTGTTCATCGGCGTTGACAGCTTCGAACATGGCGATATGCACGACCGTCATGATGCGGATACCACCTGGCGTGCCGCCCAGAAGCGGCGGTGGCGCAGGGGCGTTGCCTTGGACGATGCCGACGGCTTTCTCGTCCCAATCGGTGATGACGTTGGCGTAAGCGCCAGCCGGTGCAGCCAGCAATAGCGCGGGCACGAGGAAATTCCGAATGGATGCTTTGGGCCTTCGCGGCGGCATCTTATCACGAGTGCCGTCGCGCAGCCGGAACGTCATTGCACAGTTGTTATTCATGTGCAGAGCCTCCCTCGCCCATATGTTCCTGCTGCGAAAGCAAAGTTCAGCTCTGCTCCGCAGTGGGTCTTGAGACGATGCTTTTCTGCGTTGCCGGGGAACAATATTCCCGGGGCGTTAAGGTAACGACAGCTTATCCGTATGCTGTCAAGATAAATGTAGTTTTATCATACCGCAATATGCTGGCATATGGGACGAAATTGGCTTCTCTATTGGGTGTATGAAGGGCCACGTTCGATTGAGAAGTTCAGCGATCTCACTCGACCAAACGCAACCACGGTAGGCGTTCCTCGGGAAATATGTGCCTTGTCGGTTTGAGCCGCGCAGCCTCATCGAATGCGCCGATGTGAAAATGCATCTCGGGCGAGGTTTCGCCCTCGCATGTCAGGGTGGACCCGCACCGTGCGCAGAACCCTCGCAGCCGGCCGGGCGACGAACTGAACTTCGTTATCTCGCCTTTTGTCACGGTGTAGGCGTCATGCCTGAATGCAACGAACACGGAGACCGGCGCACCACTGTGCCTGCGACAACTTTGGCAGTGGCACCATGCCACGCTTATCGGTTCGCCGGTGGCGACGAATCGTACTGCGCCGCACAGGCATCCGCCTTCGATCTGGTCGCTCATCTTGGGTTCCTTTCCCGACTCACGCCGCCGGCGGTCCACTACGCGGCCAACTTTGAGAAACTGCGAACGTGCCGTCGATGAATGGTGCGGCTATCGCGGCACGCTCCGGTGTGCCAGCCAAAGCCGCCAGTACGGCAACCAGGATGGCCCCCGAGCGAAACATGGTCTGACCTTCCAGCGAGCAACTGTCAGACAGATATTCTGACACGCCTGCGGTACACATGCAAGCATTAGTTGTGCCTGTCATTGCGAGGAGCGCAGCGACGCGGCAATCTCCATGGGGATTGCTTCGCTTCGCTCGCAATGACAGCGGGTGCGAGATCTTCTTGCCGTATTGGCCTCGCGGATAAGCCAGTCTAACTAGCCGATCCGCGGCAGGCGTACCGCGAACTCGGTGAACTCGCCGACCCGGCTGTCAAACTCGATCGTGCCGCCATGCTGCTGGACGACGATCTCGTAGCTGATCGACAGGCCGAGCCCGGTACCCTCGCCGGTCGGCTTGGTCGTAAAGAACGGCTGGAACAGCTTGTCTCTGATCTCCGCAGCGATCCCAACGCCGTTGTCGCGCACCCGCACCGTCACCGCATCGCCGAGATCGCGCGTCGTCACCCTCAATGTCGGACGGAAGTCGGGTCCCGCGCCGTCGCGTTGTCGCCTGGCGGCGGCATAGAACCCGTTGCCGATCAGGTTGATGAGGGCGCGGCTTATGTCCTGCGGAACCAGGCGGATCGGCGCAAGGCCAGGATCATAATCGCGCTCCAGCGTGATGTTGAAGCTCTGGTCGCGCCCGCGGGCGCCGTGATAGGCGAGGTTCAGCGCCTCCTCGACGAGAGCGTTGAGATCGACCTCGCGGCGCTCGCCGGTTGTTCCGCGCGAATGGTCCAGCATGCCCTTGACGATGCTGTCGGCGCGTCTGCCGTGCTCGGCGATCTTGTCGAGGTTGCCGGTCAGCAGCGTGATCGTCTCGTCGATCGCGGCACGCCGCGTCTCATCAAGCGCGGCAATCGCCGGCGCGGCGGTCTCCTTCAGTTCGTCGAGCAGTTCGACCGACAGATCGGCGAAGTTGTTGACGAAGTTGAGCGGGTTCTTGATCTCGTGGGCGATGCCGGCGGTCAGTTGGCCGAGCGATGCCATCTTCTCTGCCTGGATAAGACTGGCCTGCGCCGTCTTCAGGTCGCGATACGCGGCCTCGGCCGCATCGCGCGCCGTACGGATTTCCGTCAGCAGCCGCGCATTCTCTATCGCGATCACCGCCTGCGCCGCGAAGTTCTCCAGCAGCGCGATCTGATTGTCGGCGAACGGCCGCACCTCGATGCGGTGCGCGGTGATGTAGCCGAGCAGCGTGTCATCCTTGCGCAACGGCACCATCAGCAACGTACGGACGCCGGCATCGATCGCCCCGCGATGCGTGATGCTGAGCGGCTCCTGGGCGGCGACATCCAGGACATGGACGTGGCGTTCGCCTTGCAACAGGCGCCTCTCGGCGGCCGCGATCGGTCGAGACGGCTGGCGCAGCAGATCGGCGAACTTCTCGGGCATCCCGAGCAAGGCGACGGTGCGGAAAGACTCGCCGTCGAACGTGACGAAGGCACCATGCGCCGCCCCGCAAAGAGTGTGCGCCTTCTCCAGTATCGCGTCGAACACCGGGGTGAGATCGCCCGGCGAGCTGTTGATGACCTGCAAGATCGCGGCAGTCGCGGTCTGCTGCTCCAGGGCCTCGCGTGTTTCAGTGATCAGCCGGGCGTTCTCCATGGCGATCACCGCCTGCGCGGCGAAGCTCTGCAACAGCGCTATCTGCTTGTCGGAGAATGGGCGGACTTCGCGCCGGTAGATGACGAAGTAACCGAGATACGCATTGTCCTTGCGCAGCGGGACAGCGAGCAGGGTGTGGCCGCCGCCCAATTCGACAAGAGCGCGGCGAAGCGGATCGCCGGACCTATAGGCCTGGTCGTCGGCAACATCCACGATGTGCACCACGGGCTCGCCGGCCAGCATACGACTGATCGCGTTGCCCGGACCGACCGGATGTGGCGCTCGCGTCAGGAATTCGGCAAACGCCGGCGGCACGCCATGCAGCGCGACCGCATGGGATTGCGCCCCGTCGAAGGTCCAAAGGACACCGAACGCGGCGTGGCATAATCCCAGAGCCTTCTCGAGCATCGCACCGAACACCGGCGCGAGTTCGCCCGGTGAGTTGTTGATGACCTCGAGCACCTCGGCGGTTGCGGTCTGCTGCTCGAACGCCTCGTCGAGCCTCTGCCGCAGCTCCGCATTGGCACGTCGAAGAGCGGCTGCCTCGGTGTCGAGGGTCACGCCGGTTGCCTCACCCCGCACGCGCCCAGGCGATCGCTGCCCGCGCCAGCGTGTCGACCGTATCCACGATCGGCAGGTCGGGTGCGGGCCCCGCCTGTATCGCAAGCGGGATCTCGGTGCAGCCCAGGACAACGGATGTCGCGCCGCGTGCGGCCAGGCTTTGCACCACCTGGATCACCGGGGCGTAGGCGTCCGCCATGCGGTTGAGCTTCACCAATGCGATTGCCGGGCTCACCAGCCGATCCATCTCGTCCTGGCTTGGCACGAGGCAATCCCATCCGAGGGCGCCCAGCCGGTCCTGGTAGAGCCGCATGCCGAGTGCCGCCTGCGTCGCCATGACGCCGATCCGCGCGCTTCCGGTCCGCATGCCGCGCAGCTCCGCCGCCGCCGCATCGACAATGTGCAGGACCGGCACGCGGGCGTGCGCGCGCATCGCCTCGTACCAGCGGTGCGCGGTGTTGCAGGGGATGGCAATTGCGCCGCAGCCGGCGCTCTCAAGGCCATCGATGCCGCGGAGCAGCCAGGGCAGCGGATCGGCCTCGCCCGTCGGATCGGCGACCGTGCGGTCCGGCACCCGCGGGTCGGACCACAGCACGGCGGGCACATGGTCCTGATCGCGCGCGGCCGGCGTCAACTGCGTGAGCCGCACCATGAAGTGCGCGCTCGCCAGCGGGCCCATGCCGCCGAGTACGCCCAGCATTTTGTCATTCATGCCGCAGCATTGGCGGCATCTTGACGGGCGCGCAAGGCGCGACCTACGCGATGGGCATGATGCGCAGAATCGAGTTGCACGGCCATCGCGGGGCGCGGGGCCTGTTCCCCGAGAACACGCTGGGCGGCTTCGCCGGAGCGCTGGCGATCGGCGTCGATGCGCTCGAACTCGACGTGGCGGTGACGCACGACGACGTCGTGGTGGTCACGCACGATCCCCGGCTCAATCCCGACATCACGCGGACCATGGACGGCGCCTGGCTCGCCGCACCGGGCGCGACGATCCGCTCGCTGCACCAGGCGGAGCTGGCCGGCTACGACGTCGGGCGCATTCGCCCGGGCAGCGCCTATGCCTCGGCGCATCCTGACCAGGTGCCGCATGACGGCGCGACGATCCCGACCCTGGCGGAAATCATGGGCATCGATCCGGCGGCGCGCTTCAACATCGAGCTGAAGTCGTTCCCCTGGCATCCCTGCCTGGCCGTCGATGGCGCCGCGATGGCCGACGCGGTGCTCGCGGTCGCCGATGCGTGCGGCGCCGCCGAGAGGATCATAGTGCAGTCGTTCGACTGGCGAGGGCCGCGCCGGATCCGCCGCACGCGTCCGGAGGTCCGCCTGGCCTGGCTGACCAGCGGCAGCTTCCTGGCGGGGGCGCGGACCTGGTGGGATGGCCCGCATCCGGCGGACTTCGGCGGCTCGGTCGCGCGCGCCGTGGCCGCTGAGGGTGGGCCGACCTGGGGGCCTGACTACGCCGACCTGACCGAGAAGACGATTGCCGAGGCCCACGCTCTCGGCCTGAGGGTGGTGCCGTGGACGGTGAACAGCCCCGCGGACATGCGCCGGCTGATCCGCTGGGGCGTGGACGGGCTGATCACCGACCGGCCGGATCTCGCGCGCGTCGTGCTGGCCGCGGAAGGGTGCGGCCTGCCGCCGTCACGGCGGGGTCAGGAAGTTGGCGCCGGCTGAGGCACGCGCGATCAGGGCATGCAAATCGGGGTTCTTGTCGCCGTCATAGGCGGTCAGCGCCTCCATCGGCGCAAAGAACTCATGCGCCTGTGGCAACTGGTGGCGGGCAAAACCCTGATAATGCTTGCGCTTCAGGCCATAGAGCACGTGCATGCCGCGCACCGGCACGATGAAGGGCACCGTTGGTTCCTCGCGCAGCACGCCGGTGACCTTCCAGCGCGCCGTCGGATCGCCGGGCATCACCGGCGAGAGCAGCCATTGCACCGGGCAGACCGCCAGCAGCGAGTGCGTGCTGGGGGCGAATCGCGATCGCTTGTCGAGCAGGTTCTGCAACGATCCGCAGGCCTCGATGGCGAAGATATCCACATAGGCGTCCACAGGGGTGCCGCCGAAGTTCAGCCACAGGCCGTCGGGCAGCGTGCGCCATCGCGTGCTGCCCGGGAGCTTGAGGAACGGATGGCAGCGCACGTCCTCCGACGGGCGTCCGCGGAGCCACGCGTCGTCTCTGAGTGCGGTGGATTTCACGCCTGGCGGCCGCTGAGGCCACTGCTTCAATCGCTCCCTCACCAACGCGTCCAGGGTTTGGGACGGGCGCATTCTCTTCCCCGTATGGTTTTACATGACAAGGAATATACAACCTATGAGTGTAGGTCAATAGCAGACTCCAGCAGGTTGCCGGGACTTTTTGCTGCAAATGGTTAATTTAACGGCGTAGCGGCCCGACGGCGCCTCGCCGCAGGGCCGGTCGAGGGAGCGGCAAGCGAAGGGACCACGGGGCAAAAACCTCGTGGTCACCGATGCTTGGCTATCGTTGCTTCGGTGATTTATCAACAGCCCTGTGGATAAGGATATCCACAGGACGGCGCCACGACGAATTTCGCGCTGCGAAAGTCCTGGTTGGTCAGCCCCGGCGCTCGACCGGCACGTAGTCGCGCTGTGGCGCGCCGGTGTAGACCTGACGGGGGCGCCCGATCCGCTGCTCCGGGTCCTCCAGCATCTCCTGCCACTGGCTGATCCACCCCACGGTGCGCGACACCGCGAACAGCGCGGTGAACATGCTGGTCGGGAAGCCCATCGCCTTCAGGATGATGCCGGAATAGAAGTCCACATTCGGGTACAGCTTGCGGTCGACGAAATAGCGGTCGTTCAGCGCGATCTTCTCGAGCTCGATCGCGAGGTCCAGCAGGGGATCGCCCTTGATGCCGAGCTCGGCCAGCACGTCGTGGCAGGCCTTCTGGATGATGCGCGCCCGCGGATCGTAGTTCTTGTACACGCGGTGGCCGAAGCCCATCAGACGCGAATGGTTGTTGCGGTCCTTCACGTCCTCCAGGAAGTCCGGGATGTTCTTCACGTGGCCGATCTCGTTGAGCATCTTCAGCACCGCCTCGTTGGCGCCGCCATGCGCGGGACCCCACAGGCTGGCGATACCGGCGGCGATGCAGGCGAACGGGTTGGCGCCGGTCGATCCCGCCAGCCGCACCGTGCTGGTCGAGGCGTTCTGCTCATGGTCCGCGTGCAGGATCATGATCAGGTCCATCGCGCGCGACAGCACCGGGTTCACCTTGTACGGCTCGGCCGGCACGGCGTGGAACATGTGCAGGAAATTCTCGGCGTAGGAGAGGTCGTTGCGCGGATAGATGAACGGCTGGCCGACCGAATACTTGTAGGCCCACGCGGCGATCGTCGGGACCTTGGCGACCAGACGGAACGCGCTGATGCGCCGGCTCTCCGGATCGTGGATGTCGAGGCTGTCGTGATAGAACGCCGACAGCGCGCCGACCACGCCGCACATCACCGCCATCGGATGCGCGTCGCGGCGGAAGCCGTTGTAGAACTGGCGGATCTGCTCGTGCAGCATGGTGTGGCGCATCACGCCGAGCTCGAATTCGTGCCGCTGCTTCGCGTTCGGCAGATCGCCGTTCAGCAGCAAATAGCAGATCTCGAGGAAATTCGACTTCTCCGCCAACTGCTCGATCGGATAGCCGCGATACAGCAGGACGCCTTCGTCGCCGTCGATGTAGGTGATCTTGCTCTCGCACGAGGCGGTCGCGCCGTAACCGGGATCGTAGGTGAAGATGCCGAGATCGCCGTACAGCTTGCGGATGTCGGCGACCGCCGGGCCGATGGTGCCGTCGATCAGCGGCAGGCTGCTCGACTTGTTGGAGCCGTCAAGCGAGACGGTGATGGACCGTTTGGCCGAGCCGCTCATGCGCGTGTCCTTGTTGCGAGGCGGGCACGATGCCCGCAGTTAAGCGCCTGCCGCCCAGGCGGTGCTCGGCTGCAAAATTATGGCGGACCGCGGCGCGACGCAACCTTCGCGACCGCAGCATGGGAAGCGGGGCCGGGGCGAAGACCCGGGCCTAATCGGCCGGTTGCGGCGCGATGGTGAGCGGGCGGGTCTCCACCAGGCCGTCGCGCACCAGTCGCACATCCACCTGCCGCCCGACCCGTTCGGGGCCAAGGAAGGCGCGCAGTGCATGCGCCCCGCTGATGCTGTGGCCGTCCAGCGACAGCAGGATGTCGCCCGGCCGCAGACCGGCGAGCTCCGCCGGTCCGCTCGGCGCCACGCTCACCACCATGCGGCCCGATCCCTGGCCGACCGTGCCGCGCATCGCCTCGGGCACCGTGATCGGCTGGAGCGCCACGCCCAGCCAGCCGCGCCTGCCGTCGATCTGGCCATGTGCCGGGTCGAGCATGCGGATCATGCTGGCGTGCGGGATCACAGTCGCCTCGTCGCTGGCGCCGATGGTGGCCATGCCGAGCAGCCCGCCCGCCGCGTCGAGCACCGGGCCGCCTTCTGCGACCAGGCTGGCCGGCATGTCGAGCGTCAGCGTCCGGTCGGTGCCGACGGTCGACACCTTGTGGATGACGGTCAGCCGGGCCATCGGCGCAGCGTCCGCATCGGCGCCCAGCGCCAGCGCCAGGGCGCCGACCCGCGGCTCCGCCGGGTGCAGGATCTGCATCGAGCGGGCGGTTGCCTCCAGGCGCAGCGACGCCAGGTTGCCCGCGGCATTGCGTCGCGTCGGCCGCGCCGCGGTCAATGCGCCCCCGGGCAGCACCAGCGTGTAGCTGTCCTGCGCCGGCAACGCCTGGTCGGAGGTGATCACGAGGTCCTGCTGCCACAGGATGCCACTGATGTGCCGGTTGGGCCCGATGCGGATGGCAACCAGCATCGACGCCGCGCCGGCGACCTGGCCGGCGATTGCGTCCGAGAGCTGGGAAAGTGCGGTGGTCAGCCCGACGGCCATTCAGGGTCCTCTGCGGTCATTCGTCGGGCGCCTTGTCGCACGTTGCCGTGGCAAAGTGAACGGACCGTCGGAGGCGGAACGAAGGCTGCCGCCGTTCCGACGAACGGTGGCGGAAAGTGGCGTTATGTTGTTGTTTTTCCATAATAGTCGCGGTAGCGGCTGCGCAGCTCCGTCTTCAGCAGCTTGCCGGTCGCGGTATGCGGCAGCTCGTCCAGCACGACGACGGCGTCGGGCAGCCACCACTTCGCGACCTGGCCCTGATACATGTTCAGCACGGAGTCCGGATCGACCGTATGGCCGGGGCGCGGCACCACCAGCAGCAGCGGCCTCTCGTCCCATTTCGGGTGGATCGCCGCCACCACCGCCGCCTCCGCGACGTCGGGATGGGAGACCGCGATGTTCTCCAGCGTGATCGAGCTGATCCATTCGCCGCCCGACTTGATCACGTCCTTCGAGCGGTCGGTGATCTCCATGTAGCCGTCGGCGTCGACGGTCGCCACGTCGCCGGTAGCGAACCAGCCGTCGGCGTCGCACGCACTGCCCGGCGGGTCGCCGAAATAGCCGCTGCACACCCAGGGTCCACGCACCATCAGGTCGCCGAACTGCTTGCCGTCCCACGGCAGCTCGCGTCCGTCGCCATCGACGATCTTCATGTCGATGCCAGGCAGCACGCGGCCCTGCTTCAGCATGTGCCGCACCGCCGGTTCACCGGACAGGCCGACCTGCGGCGGCTTCGGCGCGTTGTAGGTGCCGACCGGGCTGAGTTCCGTCATGCCCCAGCCATGCTCGATGGCGACGCCGAACTCGTCGCGGAACGCCTCGATCAGCAGCGGCGGCGCGGCCGAGCCGCCGGTCATGATGCGCTTCACCGTCGCCAGCTTCTCGCCGCTGGAGCGCAGATGCTGCAACAGCCCGAGCCATATCGTCGGCACGCCGCAGGTCATCGTCACGCGCTCCTGGTTGAGCATGCGTGCGAGGCTGGCGCCGTCGAGGTGCCGGCCCGGCAGCACCAGCGCCGCGCCGGTCAGCGCGGTGGCGTACGGGATGCCCCAGGCATTGACGTGGAACATCGGCACGACCGGCAGGATGCGGCTGGTGGCACGCATGTCCAGCACGTCCGGCAGCGCGACCGCATAGGCATGGATCACCGTCGAGCGGTGGCTGTACAGCACGCCCTTGGGCCGCCCGGTGGTTCCCGAGGTGTAGCACAGCGCGCTCGCGGTGTTCTCGTCGAACTCGGGCCAGGCGTAGTCGTCGCTTCCCGCATCCATCAGCGTGTCGTAGCAGAGCAGGCGCATGCCGCCCGGCAGATCCAGCGCCGGCATGCCCGCCGCGTCGGTCATCACCACCACGGTGCGTACGGTGTCCTTGATGCGTGCGGCGATGCCGCCGAGCAGCGGCGCGAAGCCCGGATCGATGCACAGGACGCTGTCGCCGGCATGATCGACGATGTAGGCGATGTCGTCCGGCGCGAGACGCGGATTGATCGTGTGGCAGATCGCCTGCATGCCGGACGTCGCGTAGTAGATCTCGAGATGCCGGTAATCGTTCCAGGCCAGCGTGCCGATGCGGTCCTGCGGCTGCACGCCGAGACCTTGCAGCACGCGCGCCAGGCGCCGCGCGCGGCGCTCGGTCTCGCCCCAGGTGGTGCGATACACACCGCCCGAACCGGTCGCCGACACCACCTCGGCGCTGCCGTGATGCCGCGCCGCGTGGGTCAGCAGCGTCGAGATCAACAGCGGGCGCTGTTGCATCAGTCCCAGCATGGCGTGCCTCCTGTGTGCGGCGTGGGTTTCCTTGCCGCGATTTGCTGCGATGATAGGCAACCTGGATCGGCGGGAACAGAGAAAGCGGAGGCGTGCCATGGACATTCGATCGGCCCTGATCGTCGGCGTCGGCAGCGGGCTCAGTGCGTCGCTGGCGCGGCTCTTTTCGCGCAACGGGCTTCAGGTGGCGCTGGCGTCGCGCAATCCGGACCGGCTTGCCGCCCTGGCGCACGAGACCGCCGCGACGACCTTCGCCTGCGAGGCGGCGGAACCCGAGGAGGTCGGCGGGCTGTTCGACGCGGTGATCGCGACGCAGGGCGTGCCTGATGTGGTGGTCTACAACGCCAGCGCCCGTGCCCGCGGCCCGGTCGCCGAGCTGGATCCGGAGGCGGTGGCGCGGGCGATCGCGGTGAGCGCCTATGCCGGGTTCCTGGTCGGCCAGCAGGCGGCGCGCCACATGCTGCCGCGGGGCTCCGGCGCAATCCTGTTCACCGGCGCATCCGCCTCGGTGAAGGGCTATCCGCTGTCGGCGCCGTTCGCGATGGGCAAGTTCGCGCTGCGCGGCCTGGCGCAGAGCATGGCGCGCGAGCTGGCGCCGCAGGGCATCCACGTCGCCCACTTCGTCATCGACGGCGGCATCCGCAATCCGGGCCGCTCGGAGCCGCCCGACAAGCCGGACAGCATGCTGGATCCCGACGCGATCGCGGCGAGCTACTGGCACGTCGTGCAGCAGCCGCGCAGCGCGTGGACGTGGGAGGTGGAACTGCGTCCCTGGGTGGAGCGGTTCTGACGGCGGGGATGCGGGCCGTGCCGGGGCAGTGGCACCGGCCGGTTTTTCAAGGGGAATGGCTACGCCTAAGCAGCAAGGCGTTCGATTGCCTCGCGACCGGATGCGGTAAATTCGTCTAAGGAAGTGAACTGCTTATCCACGGCGTTCGTGGTTATTTGCCGGTCAGTCTTGCTCAAGCTATCGAAATCTTGGTGAACCACCACGCTGCGGAACGGCAGTTTGGCCTTCTGGAACTCCAGACAGGAGACTGCTGTCAGACGGAGCTTTGCCGTGTCGCGCTCCCTGATGCCAAATAGATAGACCGGGGTATGGAGGTCGCGGAACAGCGGCAGCGAGTCCATTCCCGGAAAATATTTGGCAATGTCCTCCGCCCGCCCTCCGATAGCTGCGAGAAACTCCCGTGTTGCCTCGGCAAAAGATGCATAAAGACGTGTAGCCGAAGCAGGGTGCTTGTCGTAGCGTCCATTGTTCAGGTTTTCCGCCGTCGCCTGGTGAACGTGATACTGGAAATGCGGCTTCATCAGATCATATGGATCGTTTGATTGGTCATGCTGCCCGTTATAGCGGATCAGGGTCATTCGCTTGCCGTCTGGGGACAGGTAAACCAGCCCGAGCGAGAAATCCTCGTCAAATTCCAAGCTCTATCGCATAAATACGCTGAACAATAGTGCAGCCTGAGCGTGAGCGACTGGCGCGTGCGGCCGGTCCGCCGCGCGATCCGGGTGATGTAGATCAGCGCCTCCTTGTGGTGGAATACGGGCATCAGGCGCCTCTGCTTCCTTGGCGAAATCGGCGGCATGTGGCTGACGTCTACGAAAGCGAATCTCCGACGACGGTCGGAACCTAGAGGTGGCTCGGGGAGTTCCCTTTCGCAGGTTCGCGGATGTTGCGCGGCTTGCTGGCTGCCGAGGGGAGCAAGGTCGGCCGTCGTCATGTCACAACATTGATGCGGAGAATGGGGATCGAAGCGATCTATCGCAGGCCC